>DATAGR010000132.1:0-8310 GCA_036263575.1 Aquihabitans sp.
CGGCCGCCGCCCGGCGCGGTCACCGGCGACCCAGCCGGACGCGCCCGTCGACGACAGCGGTGCCCTCCTCGGCGAGGCGCCGGGCGTGCTCGGCCTCGTGGCCCGGTACCAGGCGGCCCGAGGCCGTCACCACCCGCCACCACGGGTACACGCCCTCGCTGGTGGACAGCACGCGCCCGACGGCGCGGGCGTGACCCGGGTACCCGGCCTCGGCCGCCACCTCGCCGTAGGTCACCACGTCGCCGGGGCGGAGCCCGTGGAGGACCCCGGCCACCGCCTGCTCGAAGTCGTCCCGAGCGCTCGCCGGCGGGAGGGCGTCGGACGAGGCGCTCACGCCCCCCGGCCTACCATGCGCGCCGTGCCGGATCCGCTCGCCCACCCCGGGGCGGTCACCGGTGCGGGAGGCGCGCCGCCGGCCGCCGGTCGGACCCGCGCCGGCGACGCCGCCCTCGTCGACGCCCTGCTCGCCATCGGCCGGTGGGAGGCACCGCACGCCTCGGCGGCGGTGGCCGGACCCGACGGCACGACCGCCACCGCCGGCGACCCCGACCGGGCGTTCCGCCTCGCATCGGTGACCAAGCTGCTCACCGCCTACGCCTGCCTCGTCGCGATCGAGGAGGGCACGCTCGACCTGGACGGCCCGGCCGGCCCCGAGGGCGCCACCGTCCGCCACCTCCTCGCCCACGCCGCCGGCTACGGGTTCGACACCGGTCCGATGGGCGCGCCGGGACGCCGTCGCACCTACTCCAACACCGGCTTCGAGGCGCTGGCCCGCCACCTCGCCGTCGCCGCCGGCATGGAGGCCGCCGACTACGTCATCGCCGCGGTCGTCGAGCCGCTCGGGCTGCGCTCGACCGACCTGCGCGACGGCTCGCTGGCCCACGGCGCCTGGTCCACCGCCGCCGATCTCGGGCGCCTCGCCACCGAGCTGCTGCGCCCGACGCTGGTGCACGCCGACACCCTGGCCGAGGCCACCACCGTCCAGTTCCCGGGCCTGGCCGGACCCCTGCCCGGCGTCGGGCCCCAGGACCCCAACGACTGGGGCCTCGGCTTCGAGCTCCGCGACCACAAGGCGCCGCACTGGACGGGCAGCGGCAACTCGCCGGCCACGTTCGGGCACTTCGGGGCGTCGGGGACGTTCCTGTGGGTCGACCCGGCCATCGACGTCGGCCTCGCCGTGCTCACCGATCGCGACTTCGGGCCCTGGGCCCTGGTCGCGTGGCCGCCGCTCGCCGACGCCGTGGTGGACGCCCACCGCTGAGGTGCACGGCCGCGGCCGACGCGACCGCGGCTCAGTAGTCGAGCGTGACGCCGCCGTTGAGCCGGTCGAGGTAGCTCGTCCCCCGCAGCACGTGGACGATCCGGCGGTGCGGGTGGTGGCGGTGGAGGTCGCGCAGGGGCTCCGTCGGCGGGAAGGCGAGCAGCTCCCGGACGTCCCACGCCAGGCTGTAGAGGCGGACGCGGTCGAACTGGTGCGGGTGGCCGAAGAGCTCCGGGTAGTCCTCGGCGAGCCACCAGGGCACGTCGGCGTAGTCCTCGGCCCGGGTCAGCGCCTCGTAGTCCGCCGCCACGTGCAGGTGGGGCAGGGCGACGAACCGCAGGAGCACGTCGAGGTCGAGGTCGGGCGCGCCCGGCCGGGCGTACTCGAAGTCGAGCAGGGCGGTGATCCGCTCGCCGTCCCAGAGCACGTTCTCGAACGTCAGGTCGCCGTGGACGATGGTGCCGGCGTCGAACGGGTCGAGCACGTGGGCGTTGGCCCGGACGTGCTCGGCGGCCTCGTGCAGGACGCCACGGTCGACGTTCGGCAGCGATGCCGCCCGCTCGATCGCCCGCAGGAGCCGGCCGACGGCCTGGGCGCCGGTCGGCGCCCGGTCCAGCAGCTGCGGCACGTCGGCGAGCCCGTCGAGGCGCGGGCAGCCGGTGGCGTGGACGGCGCGGAGCCGGACGGCGAGCTGGCGGACGGCGTCGCGCCGCATGGCCGGCGACATGGACGGCCACGCCCGGCTCAGGGGCGCGCCCGGGACGCGCTGGGTGACCAGCCAGTCGCTGCCGAGCTCGCCGCCGTGCTGCACCAGTGGCGGGTAACCGACCTCGACGGGGAGCGACTGCGACAGGACCGCCTCGCGGTGGAGGCGCAGGCTCGCGTCCCGGTTGACGCGGACCACGTACTCCTCGGTCAGCCAGACCTCGTTCGTGACGCTGTCGGCCCGGACCAGGCCCGCCGCCGGCACGCCGACCTCGGCCAGGGCGCGGAGCGCCCGCGCCCGTTCGAGGCCGGTCTCCATGCGCGGGGCGGAGTGGGCCCACAGGGCCCGCGAACGATCCAAGGGCTCACCATCGGCCCGCCCGTCCCGGAGGTGAGGCAAACGCGACCGCCACCGGCCCCGGCTCGCACCCCCACCCGGACGGGTGCGCCTCGGTACGCTCGCCGCCGTGGAGAAGCTGGTGTACGCGCTGTGGCGCCCGGCCGATGCCGAGCTGGAGGCCTGGGCCGCCGACCTGCGGGGCCAGGCGGCTCGCGAGCTGCTCGCCGCCGACGCCCGCGGCGTGCAGGTCAACGTGGCCGACGGCGACGTGGCCGACGCCCTCGTGCGCATGACCACGTTCGATCGCCCGATCGAGGCGCTCGTCTCGGTCTGGGTCGACTCGGCGGTGGGCGCCGGGGCCGAGGGGGTGACCGCCGTGCTGGCCGGGCGGGCGGCGCGCCTCGCCGGCTACCTCGTCACCGAGTCGGTCCGCCTCCGCCCACCGGCCACGGCCGATGGGGCGCGGACCGAGGGCTTCGCCAACCTGGCGCTGCTGCGCCGGCCGGAGGCCCTCGACCGGCCGACGTGGCTCCAGCGGTGGCAGGGCGACCACACCGCCGTCGCCGTCGACACCCAGTCGACGTTCGGGTACGTGCAGGACGTGGTGGTCCGGCCGATCACCGCGGGCGCGCCCACGGTCGACGGCATCGTCGAGGAGCTGTTCCCCACCGCCGCGCTGACGGACCTCCACGCCTTCTTCGACACCGGCGGCGACGACGACGAGCTCCGCCGCCGGATGACGGCCATGACCGAGAGCGTCGCCCGGTTCAGCGGGGACGACGCCGTGCTCGACGTCGTCCCCACCAGCCGCTACGTCGTCCGCCCGGCGTCGGCGGGCTGAGCCGGCTCAGAGCTGGTCGGCGGTGAGGGCGAAGAGGTCGCCCTTGCCGGCCCGCACCGGCGCCACCAGGCCGTGGACCTGGGGCAGCAGGTGCTCGGCGAAGAAGCGCGAGGTGACGATCCGGACCGCGGCGACGTCGGCGTCGGCCCCGCCGGCGTCGACCGTGCGCTTGGCCGCCAGGACCTGGACGGCCATGAGCCAGCCGGCGACGGTGGTGGCGTAGAGGCGCTGGAACGGGGTGGCGGCCGAGAGGGCCTGGACCGGGTCGGCGAGGCCTTCGGACAGCACCCAGTCGGCGGCCTCCTCGAGCGCCTCGACCGCGGCGGTGAGCTCGCGGTGGACGACCGCCAGCTCGTCGCCGGCACCGGCCAGCTCCTCGATGGTGGCCCTCATGCGGCTGACCTGGTCCTGGTGCACGCCGCCGGCGCGCATCGGCAACTTGCGGCCGACGAGGTCCATGGCTTGGATGCCGTTGGTGCCCTCGTAGATCTGCGTGATCTTGGTGTCCCGGTAGAACTGGGCGGCGCCGGTCTCCTCGATGTAGCCCATGCCACCGTGCACCGAGATGCCGATGGACGTCACCGTCTCGGCGACGTCGGTGCAGTAGCTCTTGGTGAGCGGGATGAGGAGGTCGACCATCTCCTGGGCTGCGGTGCGGGCGACCTCGTCCTCGGCGTGGCGGGCCAGGTCGATCTGCTCGGCGGCCTTGTAGGCCAGGAGGCGCATGGAGTCGATGTAGGCCTTCATGGTGAGCAGCTGGCGGCGCACGTCGGGGTGCTCGACGATGAGCGACTTCTCGCCGCGCGCCGCGCCGGGGGCGTAGCCCTGCTTGCGCTCCTTGGCGTACGCCAGGGCGTGCTGGTAGGCCCGCTCGGCGACGCCGAGGCCCTCCACGCCCACGCCGAGGCGGGCGTTGTTCATCATGGTGAACATGTACCGCATGCCGGCGTTCTCCTCGCCGATGAGGTAGCCGATCGCGCCGTCGGAGCCGTCGCCGTAGGCCAGCACACAGGTGGGGCTGCCCTTGATCCCCATCTTGTGCTCGACCGAGACGACGTGGACGTCGTTGCGCTCGCCGAGCGAGCCGTCGTCGTGCACGAGGAACTTCGGCACGATGAAGCAGGAGATGCCCTTGGTGCCGGCCGGCGCGTCGGGCGTCCGGGCCAGGACCAGGTGCACGATGTTGTCGGTGAAGCCGTGCTCGCCGAACGTGATGTAGATCTTCTGGCCGGTGATCCGGTAGGTGCCGTCGTCCTGGCGCACGGCCTTGGTGCGCAGGGCGCCGACGTCGGACCCGGCGTCGGGCTCGGTGAGGTTCATCGAGCCCGTCCACTCGCCCGACACCATCTTGAGGAGGTACTTCTCCTTCTGCTCCTCGCTGCCGTGGTGGAGGATGGCGTCGATGGCGCCCTGGGTCAGCAGCGGCGCCATGGCCAGCGCCATGTTGGCGCTGTTGAGCATCTCCTGCATGACGATGCCGACGAGCCACGGGAAGCCGCCGCCGCCGTAGGCCTCGTCGAAGGGCACCGCGCCCCAGCCGGCGTCGGCGTACGCCTTGTACGCCTCCTTGAACCCGGTGGCGGTCCGGACCTCGTCGCCCTCGACGTGGCTGCCCTCGGCGTCGCCCACCGCGTTCGTGGGGGCCCACACCTCGCTCATGAGGCGGCCGAACTCCTCGACCACGCCGAGGACGCCGTCGCGGTCGATGGCCGAGTACGGAGCCAGCTTGGCCAGCTCGTGGATCGGGGTGACGTGATCGAGCAGGAAGCGGATCTCGCGGAGCGGCGGCGTGTAGTCGGACATGGCCGCCACGGTACGGCACCCCCCACCAGCCCTCCCACCTCTCTGACGACCCGTCAGGTGGACCGACGGCGGCAGAGGTGGCGACGCACCCACGGAGCGTCCTCCTAGGGTCTGGGGACGATGGCACGCAGGATCCTGGTGGTCGAGGACGAGGCGATCATCGCCGACGCCGTGGCGGCCCGGCTGCGCAGCGAGGGCCACGAGGTCCAGCTGGCGGCCGACGGCCCGTCGGGCGTCGAGCACGCCCGGCGCTGGGAGCCGGACCTCGTCATCCTCGACCTCATGCTCCCCGGGCTCGACGGCCTCGAGGTGTGCCGACGCATCCAGCGAGACCGCCACCTCCCCGTCCTCATGCTGACGGCCCGTGACGACGAGACCGACCTCGTGATCGGCCTCGCGGTGGGCGCCGACGACTACCTGACCAAGCCGTTCTCGATGCGGGAGCTCGTGGCGCGCGTCCAGGCCCTGTTCCGGCGCATCGACGCCCTCGCCGGCGTCGAGGCGGCGCGCACCATCGAGCTCGACGACGCCATCGAGGTCGACGTCGACGCCCGGCGCGTCCGCCAGGGCGGCGAGGTGGTGCACCTGACGCCCACCGAGTTCGACCTGCTGGTGTGCCTGGCCGACAAACCGGGGCGGGTGCTCACGCGCGAGCGCCTGCTCGCCGACGTCTGGGGCTACCGCGACGGCTCGGGAGCCCGCACCGTGGACTCCCACGTCCGGGCGCTGCGCCGCAAACTCGGCGACGGCGTCGTCCGCACCGTGCACGGCGTCGGCTACGCCCTGGGCGAGGGCGACGACGGCGCCGACCCCGACCACCCGCCCGCGCCGGTGCCGCCGGCGGGCACCGCCTGAGGTGGACGTCGCCAACCCGCTGCAGCGGCTGCGCTCCATCAAGGTCAAGTTCAGCATCGTCATCGTCGCCGCGGTCGCCGTGACCCTGGCGGTCAACGAGATCGGGATCGTCCTGAACTTCAGGCCGGTGTTCCGGGCCGGCGTGGCCGCAGCCATCGCGCTCGGGATGGTGCAGCTCATGAGCCGGGGCATGACCTCGCCGCTGCGCTCGATGGAGCGGGCGGCGGCCTCGATGGCGGCCGGCAACGTGGCCGAGCGCATCGACACCTCGTCGTCGGACGAGGTCGGCCGCCTGGCGGTCGCGTTCAACCAGATGGCCGAGGAGCTCGCCGAGGTCGACCAGCAGCGCCGTGAGCTCGTCGCCAACGTGTCCCACGAGCTGCGCACGCCCATCTCGGCGCTGCGGGCCACGCTCGAGAACGTGGTCGACGGCGTGGTCGCGCCCGACCCCGCGCTGCTGCGCACGATGCTCGCCCAGACCGAGCGGCTCCAGCGCCTCGTGAGCCAGCTGCTCGACCTGAGCCGCCTCGAATCGGGCGGCACGCCGCTGCACCTCCTGCGCTTCCCCGCCGCCGACCTCCTCGAGGCGGTGGCCGACGAGTCGGCCCTCCACTCCCCCGACATCTCGTTCCGCGTCGACGTCGACCCCCCCGAGCTCGCCCTCGACGGCGACCCCGAGCGCCTGCACCAGGTCTTCGCCAACCTGACCGACAACGCAGCCCGCTTCACCGAGCCCGGGGGCGAGGTCGCCCTCACCGCCCACCTGGCACCGGGCCGGGTGGTGTTCGAGGTGCTCGACGAGGGACCCGGCATCCCACCCGATGCCATGGCCCGCGTGTTCGAGCGCTTCTACCGGACCGACGAGGCCCGGAGCACCGACGAGGGCGGCTCCGGGCTCGGCCTCGCCATCGCCCGGTGGGTCGTCGACCTCCACGGCGGCCGCATCCGCGCCGAGCAGCGGGACCCGCACGGGTGCCGCATGGTGGTCGAGCTGCCGGCCGAGGACGTCGCGCCCGTGGGCTGAGCCGCGGCGCGCCGCCGCCGGCGGGCCACCGCCTGTCAGTCGATGACGAGGTCGGCCAGGCCGGGCTCCTCGGGCGGGTACTGCGGGTCCATGTGGCGCAGCGTGCCGAGGAGGATCTGGAGCACGGCCCAGTCGCGGTACCACTTGCGGTCGGCCGGGACGACGTACCACGGGCACCGCTTCGTGCTCGTCTCCGAGATGGCGTCGGCGTAGGCCTGCTGGTAGCGGTCCCACTTCGCCCGGACCACGAGGTCGCCGGTGGAGAACTTCCAGCGCTTGTCGGGCTGGTCGAGGCGGGCCCGGAACCGCTCCGCCTGCTCCTCCTTGGAGATGTGGAGGAAGACCTTCACGACCTCGGTGCCGCTGGCCGCCAGGTGGTCCTCGAAGGTGCGGATCGACTCGTAGCGCCTGCGCCACACCGGCTCGGGGACGAGCTCCTCGACCCGCACGACGAGGACGTCCTCGTAGTGCGATCGGTTGAAGACGCCGATCTGGCCGGCGCCGGGCACCTCGCGGTGCACCCGCCACAGGAAGTCGTGCTCGAGCTCCTCGGTCGACGGCTGCTTGAACGACGTGACCCGCACGCCCTGCGGGTTGACCCCGGTGAAGACCTTGCGGACGGTGCCGTCCTTGCCGCCCGCGTCCATGGCCTGCAACACGAGGAGGACGGAGCGGCGGTGCTCGGCCCAGAGCCGGGTCTGGAGCTCCGCGAGCTCCTCGACGAGCGGGGCGGTCGCCACCTTGGTCTCGTCCTTGTCGCCGGGCGCGCCCGTGGCGTCACGAGGATCGATGTCCTCGAGCCGCAGTCGGGTGGACGGGGCGATCCGCCAGTGTCGGTGCGTCGTGGCCATGGGTCACCGTAGAGCGGACCGCCCCGGCCGTGGGCCGGGGCGGTTCGATGGGACGATGACCGCCGCGGCCAGGTGGCCGGGGCGGATCGGATCAGACGCTGCGACCCCTCGAGCGGATCACGTTGAGGACGACCACGGCGAGGATGATGGCGACGAGGATGACGAGCAGTGTGTACAGCATGCAACCGCTCCTACCCGACACGTCGGACAGGAGACGGTCGTCACTTGTTTCACCTGATCGGGTGATCGAGGAGGCCGCGCCGGCGTGTTCCGCTCAGCCGGCGTGCAGGTCGACCACGACGCGGACCGGGCCGTCGAGCGTGGTGACCCGGAAGGGCGCCTCGCCCTGCGCGCCGGCGACCCACGTGAGCACCGCCTCGAAGTCGCCGGTCCGCACCAGGTCGGTGAGCACGACGGCGCGGCCCTCGACCGGCACGCGGTCGGGACCCCGGTAGACCGGCGAGCCGGTGGCCATGTCGACCCCGGACGCCGGCGTGAACCGGAGCTCGAGGTGCGCTTCGCCCGAGACCTCGACCTCCTTGCCGGAGCCGTCGGCGGTCACCGGGCCGTCGACCCAGCCGACCCGGTAGCCGGGTGCGGTCCCCCCGGCGAACTCGAACACGACGCGCT
>DATAGR010000133.1:0-5552 GCA_036263575.1 Aquihabitans sp.
GGACGACGAAGCCCTCGAGCGGGGCGTCGACCGACTCGGTGTAGGCGCCGGGGAGGCCCATCGGCACCGCGCACCCCAGGGCGTCGCGCAGGCGGCCGGCGTCCTCGGCCGCGGCCCACCGCTCCTCGCCGGCCATGCCCACGGTGATGGCGCGGCGCTCGCCGGCCAGGCGCTCGAGGGCCTCGACCACGTTGGGACGGAGCTCCTCGGTGCAGCGGGCGGCGGCCTCCTCGACGGTGAGCGGGCCGAGGATGCGCAAGAGGTCGTGGACCTCGTCGAGGTCGCGGGCGCGCCGCCCGTCCACGAGGTGCTGGAGCTCGTCCTCGAGGTCGGCGAGGACGCTCGGGTCGAGCAGGTCGCGCAGCTCCTCGGCGCCGAGCAGCTCGCGCAGGAGGTCGCGGTCCAGGGCGAGGGCGGCGGCCCGGCGCTCGGCCAGGGGCGCGTCGCCCTCGTACATGTAGACGGCCACCCACCCGAACAGCAGCGACGACGCCATGGGTGACGCCGTCGGCGTGTCGACCGCGACCACGCGGACCTTGCGGGAGCGGAGGTCGCGAAGGAGGCCCCGCAGCGCCGGGAGGTCGAACACGTCGTTGCAGCACTCGCGCGTGGCCTCCAGGAGGATCGGGAAGCTGGGGTGCTTGGCCGCCACGGCGAGGAGGTCGGCCGCCTTCTGGCGCTGCTGCCACAGCGGCGTCCGGCGATCGGGCCGGCGGCGGGGCAGGAGCAGGGCGCGCGCCGCGGCCTCCCGGAAGCGGGCCGCGAACATCGCCGTGCCGGGCAGCTGGCCGATGATGATCTCGTCGATCTCGTCGGGGTCGATCAGCAGCTCCTCGGTGGGCAGCTCGTCGACCGCCTCCGGGAGGCGGACGACCATGCCGTCGTCGCTCCACATGAGCTCGACCTCGAGCCCCCACCGCTCGGCCAGGCGCGAGCGCAGGGCCATGGCCCACGGGGCGTGCACCTGCGCCCCGAACGGGCTGAGGATGCAGATCCGCCAGTCGCCGATCTCGTCGCGGAAGCGCTCGACCACGATCGTGCGGTCGTCGGGCACGGCGCCGGTGGCCTCGGCCTGCTCGGCCAGGTAGCCGAGCAGGTTGGTGGCCGCCCAGTCGTCGAGGTCGTGCCGTTCCGCGAGGCGCTGGCGGGCGTCGGCGTCGGGCAGGGCGCGGATCTCCCGCACGAACTCGCCGAGCGCGGCACCGAGCTCGAGCGGGCGGCCGGGGCCGTCGCCGTGCCAGAACGGCATCTTGCCGGGCTGACCGGGGGCGGGCGTGACGATGACCCGCTCGTGGGTGATGTCCTCGATCCGCCACGTGGATGCGCCGAGGAGGAACGTCTCGCCGGTGCGCGACTCGTAGACCATCTCCTCGTCGAGCTCGCCGACGCGGGTGCCGTCGGGGAGGAAGACGCCGTACAGGCCGCGGTCGGGGATGGTGCCGCCGCTGGTGACGGCCAGCCGCTGGGCGCCGGCCCGGCCCCGCACGGTGCCGCCGGCGCGGTCCCACACGATCCGGGGGCGCAGCTCGGCGAACTCGTCGGACGGGTAGCGCCCGGCGAGGAGGTCGAGCACGGCCTCCCACACCTCCTCGCTGAGCTCCGCGAACGGCGCCGCCCGCCGCACCATGGCCGCCAGCTCGGCGACGTCCCAGTCGTCGAGCGCGCAGGAGGCCACCACCTGCTGGGCCAGGACGTCGAGCGGGTTCCGGGGGTACGTCGTGTGCTCGATCAGGCCGTCGTGCATGCGCTGGGTGACGACGGCCGCCTCCACCAGGTCGGACCGGTGCTTGGGGAACAGCTTCCCCCGGCTGGGCTCGCCCACCTGGTGGCCGGCGCGGCCGATGCGCTGCAGCCCGCGCGACACCGCACCCGGCGACTCGACCTGGATGACGAGGTCGACCGCCCCCATGTCGATGCCGAGCTCGAGCGACGACGTGGCGACGAGGCCCTTGAGCCGGCCGGACTTCAGCTCGTCCTCGATGATCAGCCGGCGCTCGCGGGAGAGCGAGCCGTGGTGCGCCTTCACCAGCTCCTCGACCGGCGGCACGCCGATGGCCTCGGCGCCGGCGAACCGGGCGCCGTCGGTGCTGCCGGGCAGGGCTCCGGCGGCGACCGCGGCCTGCTCGGCGGCCAGCTCGTTGAGCCGGGTGGCCAGGCGCTCGGCCAGCCGGCGGGCGTTGACGAAGATCAGCGTCGAGCGGTGCTCCTGCACCAGCTCGAGCAGGCGGGGGTGCATGGCCGGCCAGATCGAGCGCCGCTGCGGCCCGGCGGCGGCCACGCCGCCCACCGGCTCCTCGATCACGGTGCCGAGCTCGCCCAGGTCCTCGACCGGGACGACGACCTCGACGTCGAGCTGCTTGCGCATGCCGGCGTCGACGATCGTGACCGGCCGGCGGCGGGCTGCCGCGCCCGGCTCGGGCGTCTCGAAGCCGCCGAGGAACGTGGCGATCTCCTCGAGCGGGCGCTGGGTGGCGGAGAGCCCGATGCGCTGCGGGGGCCGTACGGTGAGCTGCTCGAGCCGCTCGAGGGTGAGGGCCAGGTGCGATCCCCGCTTGGTGGCGGCCAGGGCGTGGATCTCGTCGATGATCACGGCCTCGACGTTGGCGAGCGTCTCGCGCGCCGCCGAGGTGAGCATCAGGTAGAGCGACTCGGGCGTGGTGATCAGTAGGTCGGGCGGGGTGCGGACGAGCTTGCGGCGCTCGTCGGCCGGGGTGTCGCCGGTGCGGGTGCCAACCAGCGGGTCCTGGGCGGGCAGGCCGAGGCGGTCGGCGGCGTGGCCGATGCCGGTGAGCGGCGCCCGCAGGTTCTTCTCGACGTCGACGGCGAGGGCGCGCAGCGGCGAGATGTAGAGCAGGCGGGTCCGGGCCTTGCCCTCGGGCGGAGGCGTGGTGAGCAGCCGGTCGATCCCCCACAGGAACGCGGTGAGCGTCTTGCCCGAGCCGGTGGGGGCGAGGATCAGCGTGTGGTCGCCGGCGGCGATGGCCGGCCACCCCAGCTCCTGGGCCTGCGTGGGCGCGGGGAACGAGGTGGAGAACCAGGCCCGGACGGGCTCGGAGAACAGGTCGAGCGAGCTGATGGCCGAAGCCTACGGAGGAGCCCTGACGACCAGGCCCCTCGGGGAAGGGCCCTGGGGGAACGGGCCGCCCGGGACGGCGACGCCGGCCGTACACTGCGCCCCGTGGCCAACGAATTCCCGACACGCGAGTTCCACCCGGCGTTCGAGGAGTACTGCGAGGCGATCTTCGAGCTCCACGAGGACGACGTCGACGTCATCCAGGCCCGCATCGCCGAGCGCCTCGGCGTCTCGCGCCCGGCCGTGTCGGAGATGATCCGCCGCCTCGAGCACGACGGCATGGTCGAGGTCGACCGCACGGTCCGCCTCACCGCCGCCGGCACCCGCCTCGCCGAGCAGGTCGTCCGCCGCCACCGTCTGGCCGAGCGCCTCCTCACCGACATCCTCGGGCTGTCGTGGGCCGAGGCCCACCAGGAGGCCGGTCGCTGGGAGCACGTCATCTCCGACAACGTGGAGACGGCCATCATCCGCCTGCTCGAGGACCCCACCACCTGCCCCCACGGCAACCCGATCCCCGGTTCGGCCTACCAGGCGCCCGACACCGTGGCCCTGGCCGACCTCGGCGTGGGCGACGGCTTCACCGTCATGCGGATCCCCGAGGAGCTGGAGTTCACGCCGGGCCTCCTCGAGTTCCTCGAGGACGCCGCCATCCAGCCCGGCCACTCCGGCTCGGTCACGGCCTCGTCGCCCGACGGCACCACCACCGTCGAGATCGACGGCCGCCACATCGGCGTCGGCTCCTTCGCCAGCTCCCGGATCCTGGTCGCAGCCCCCGCCTGAGCGGGGCCGACCGGGCGAGGTGCGGGCTCAGCCGACGGGCTGGGGCTCCGGCGCGTTGGCGGGGCGCAGGACGTCGGGCAGCTCGCCCGGGTACACGACGGTGAGCAGCTTGGTGGCGCGGGTGAGGGCGACGTAGAGCGCCCGGAGGCCCTGGGCCTCCTCGTCGAGGATGCCGGCCGGGTCGACCACCACGGTGGCGTCGAGCTCGAGGCCCTTCACGATGCCGACCGGGACCACGGTGACCTGGTGGTTGAGGCCCTGCTCGATGGCGACGCCGTGGTCGATGCCGACTGCGGTCAGGGCGGCAGACGACTCCTGGACGCGTGACGCCGGGCAGATGACCGCCACGTTGCCGTTGCCGACCTCGGCCAGCTCGGCCTGCACGGCGGCGGCCACCGCGGCGCCGACGCCGTCGGGCCCGCCGACCCGCTCGAGGCGCGGCGGCCGCCCGTCCTGGCGGACCGACCGGGGCGGGGTCAGGTCGGGTGCGGACACCGCCAGCACGCGCGCCGCCAGCTCCATGTTGGGACCCGGGATCCGGTAGCCGACGGTGAGCTCCTCGCGGCGCGCCGGGCGCTTCTGCGGGAGCAACGACAGCATCTCGTCCCAGTCGGCGTGGGCCCACGCCCCGGTGGACTGGGCGATGTCGCCGACGACGGTCATCGAGCCGTTGAGCGAGCGGCGGGTGAGCATGCGCAGCTGCATCGGCGAGAGGTCCTGGGCCTCGTCGATCACGATGTGGCCGTAGGTGCGGATCTCGTCGTCGTCGCGCTTGTGCTTGCGGGGGCGGGGGCCGAGCAGGGCCCGGGCCTCGTCGAGCAGGGGCACGTCGTCGTGGGTCCACACGACCTGGTCGACCGATTCGGCGCGCGGCCGGTGGAGCAGCTCGACATCGGCATCGGAGAGGTGACGGCGGCCGGCGAGGCGCAGCAGCGAGCGGGACCCGTAGAGGTCGTGGAGGAGCTCGGCCGGGGTGAGCACGGGCCACATGGCCTCGAGCGCGGCCCGGACGTCGGGGTGGCGGCGGATCTGGCGCCACAGCTCCTCGGGCTCGAGCGGCGTGCGGGCGGAGTCGGCCAGGCGGGCCGCGACCTCGCGCTCCACGAACCGGCGGCCGGCGTTGTGCAGGCGGTACCGCCGGCGGGCGTCGCGGACGATGGCCTCGGACTGCGCGGCGGTGAGGGTGAGCGTCTGCAGGCCGACGCCGATGCGCAGGGCGGTGCGCAGGGGCCGCTTGCGGTCGCGCACGGCCTTGGCCAGCACGTCTCCCATCACCTGGTCGCCCTTGAGGCGGGCCACCGGAGCCCGGTCGCGCCCACGGATGGAGACGCCGTCGACGAGGTCGGCGAGGACGGCGAGCTCGACCCCGGCCTCGCCGAGCGACGGGAGAACCTGCTCGATGTAGGCGAGGAACAGGCGGTTGGGGCCGACCACCAGCACGCCCTGGTCCTCGAGCGGGAAGCGGTGCGTGTAGAGCAGGTAGGCGGCCCGGTGGAGGGCCACCACCGTCTTGCCGGTGCCGGGGCCGCCCTGGACGACCAGGACCCCGGGCAGCGGCGAGCGGATGATCTCGTCCTGCTCGCCCTGGATCGTGGCCACGATGTCGCCCAGGCGCCCCGAGCGCTCGGTCTCGAGGGCGGCGATGAGGCTGCCGTGGCCCTGCAGGCCGGCGCCCTCGCCGAGGTCGAGGGCGTGCTCG
>DATAGR010000134.1:0-12385 GCA_036263575.1 Aquihabitans sp.
CCCTTATCAGGGGTGCGCTCTAACCAACTGAGCTATAGCCCCGAGCGGGGGCCGACGGTAGCAACTCCGGTGACGGCGATGCGAACCCTCTGGGCGCCACCTCCCCACGGGGACGGGGCGCCGGAACCGGCGGCACGAGGACCACCCGACCTCATCGGCGGGGCGGTGGTTCCTCCTCGATGACCACGAGGCGGATGCCGCCGGTCATCTCGCTGATGACGTTCACCAGGGCCGCCGTGAGCACGGTCAGCACCGTGCCGGCCAGCACGCCGACGGCGCCGATCGCGGCGCAGGCCCGGAACATCTGGTCGCCGTAGAAGCGGTAGTTCTCGAGGCCGACGTCGGCCAGGAAGTCCTGGAGGTTCTCGATCTGGCCGCTCGAGTAGGCCAGGCCCCAGACCAGGGCCAAGGTGACCAGCACGGCCAGGTAGAGGCAGGTGTAGAGGACCAGGCACAGCTTGAGCACCGACCACAGCTCGATGCGACGGACCACCCGGCGGACCCGGCGGCCACGACGGACCCGGGTGCGATCGCGGCGGTCGTCGGCCTCGGCGGGGCGAGGGGCGTCACCGGCCGGCGGCGCCGGGAGGGGGGCGACGGTCGGTGGGACCGGGACCGGCGCGACCACGGTGTCGTCGTCCGACCTGGCGACCGGCGGTGCCGAGGTGGAGACGGCGCCGCGGGCACCGGTCCGGCGGTTGCGGGCCCGCCCGTCACCGCCGCCGCTGCCGTTCCCGACGACCGGCGACGGCGCGGCGGGTGCCGGGGCCGCGGCCGGGGCGTTCGACCCCTTCGCCGCCCGGGTCACCTTCGACCGGACGCCGCCCTCGGGGCGCGGCGTCCGCTTGGGGCCGGGGCCCCCACGCCCACCACCGGGGGCGGGTGACGGGCGCGTCGACGCCGGCGCGCCGGCGGCCGCTCGGGGCGCGTCGGGTCCGGTCTCGCCGGGGTCTGCGGGCACCTCGGCAGTGTACGGGATCGCACCCAGCCGCCTGCCGTCGGGCCCCCGGCCACGGGTGGCGGCGCCCGGAGCCCGTCGGCCGGGCACGGCGGTCGGTCATCGGCGGGCGACGGGTTCCCACCGCGCGCGGGCCGTGGCGCGCGCACCGCGCCGCGCCACCTCGACCACGACGTCGGCCCCGACGACGTCGTAGCCGACCACGGCGGCGTCGTTGCCCTCCGCCGCCTCCTCGGCCGCGGTCCGACCGCCGGCGGCGCCGGCGAGGGCGCTGGCATCGGCCGCGGCCTGGGCGGCAGCCCGGCGCGAGGCGGCCGCGCCGACCTGCACGAGGCCCACCGCCACGAGCCCGGCCACCACGAGGAGCATGGCGACGAGCGGCAGCACCTGGCCGTGCTGCCCTGCTCGGCGGTCGGCCGCCCTCGGGCGGGCGGTGAGGTGCCGGACCGACGACGGCGGTCGCGGCGGCACGGGCGACGGGCAGGGCGTTGGGGACACGGGGCACCTCCCTGGAGCCCGGCCGGCCCGAGGGCGCGGCCGGGACGACGGCAGGGAAGGTGGTGGTGCGTGCGGCGGGGCGGTGACCCCGCCGCCTCAGGCCTCCTGGCCCTCGCCGGCGGTCAGCACCGGGGCCACCGCGGCCACCGTGCGGTCACCGTCGACGCTCATGACCCGGACCCCGGTGGCGTCGCGACCCTGCGACGAGATGTCGCGGGCCGCCATCCGGATGACCACCCCGTCGGACGCGATCACGAAGATCTCGTCGTCGAGGGAGACCATGAAGGCGGAGACGACGAAGCCCTTCTTGGCCGTGAGCTTGATCCCGCGCACGCCCTGGCCGCCCCGACCCTGGATGTTGAAGCGGTCGAGCTGGGTGCGCTTGCCGTAGCCGCCGTCGGTCACGATCAGGATCGCGGTGTCGTCGCGGGCGACGTCGCACGACACCACCTCGTCGCCCGTCTTCATCTTCATGCCGCGCACGCCGGCGGTGGACCGGCCCATGGGCCGGACGTCGTCCTGGGTGAAGCGGATGGTCATGCCGCTGCGGCTGACCATGAAGATCTCGTCGCTGTCGTTGACGGGGATGACCTTCACCAGCTCGTCGCCGTCGCGCAGGTTGATGGCGATCAGCCCGGCGCGCAGGGAGGAGTCGTACTCGCTGAAGCGCGTCTTCTTCACCTGGCCGTTGCGGGTCGCGAAGAACAGGTACTGGTTCGTCTCGTAGTCGCGCGTGTCGATGATCGCCCGGATCTGCTCGCCCGGCTGCAGCGGCAGCAGGTTGACGATCGCGGTGCCGCGCGCCGTGCGCTCCTTCATCGGGATCTCGTGGGCCTTGAGCCGGTACACGCGGCCGAGGTTCGAGAAGAAGAGGAGGTACGCGTGGGCGGTCGTGGTGATGATGTGGGCGATGTAGTCCTCGTCGCGGAGCTTCCCGCCCGACACGCCCCGACCGCCGCGGCCCTGGGCCTTGAAGGCGTCGAACGCGACGGTCTTCACGTAGCCCTTGGCCGACATGGTGACCACGAGGTCCTCGTCGTCGATGAGGTCCTCGATGTCGATGTCGCCGATGTCGTAGGTGATCTTCGAGGCCCGCTCGGTGGCGTGCTTGTCGCGGATGGCCGCGAGCTCCTCCTTGAGGACGGCGTCGAGCACGGCGCGGTCGCCGAGGATCGCCTCGTACTCGGCGATGCGGGCCCGGAGCTGCTCCATCTCGGCCTCGAGCTCGGCCCGGCCGAGGCGGGTCAGGCGGTGCAGCTGCATGGTGAGGATGAACTCGGCCTGGACCTCGCTGAACGAGAAGGGCTCGGACTCGAGCGCCACGTGGGCCGCGGCCTTGTCCTCCGACGCACGGATGGCGGCGATGATCTCGTCGATCAGGTCGAGCGCCTTCAGCAGGCCCTCGACGATGTGGGCCCGCTCCCGGGCCTTGCGCAGGCGGTACTCGGTGCGCCGGGTGATGACCTCGACCTGGTGGTCGATGTAGTGGCCGAGGACCTCGCGCAGGTTGAGCGTGCGGGGCACGCCGTCGACCAGGGCCACGGTGTTCACCGCGAACGAGGTCTGCATCGGCGTGCGCTTGTAGAGGTTGTTGAGGATCACCAGCGCCGGCGCGTCGCGCTTGAGCGTGATCACGATGCGGGTGTCGTTGCCGGCCGACTCCTCGTTGGCGTCGGAGATGCCCTCGATCTCCTTGGTGGCCACCAGCTCCTTGATCTTGGAGAGCACCGAGTTGGGCCCCACCTGGTACGGCAGCTCCGAGATGACGATCTTGTCGCCGCCGCGCGCCGACTCCTCGATCTCGGCGACGGCGCGCATGCGGATCGAGCCCCGACCGGTCCGGTACGCGTCCATGATGCCGGAACGGCCCATGATCAGCGCGCCCGTCGGGAAGTCGGGCCCCTTCACGTGCTCCATGAGGTCGTCGGGCGTGGCGTCGGGGTGGTCGAGCAGGTGCACCGTGGCGTCGATCACCTCGCCGAGGTTGTGCGGCGGGATGTTCGTGGCCATGCCGACCGCGATGCCCTGGCTGCCGTTGACCAGCAGGTTGGGGAAGCGGCTCGGGAGCACCAGCGGCTCGGTGAACTCGCCGGAGTAGTTGTCGCCGAAGTCGACGGTCTCCTCGTCGATGTCGGCGAGCATGGAGAGGGCCAGCGGCGCCTGGCGGCACTCGGTGTACCGGGCGGCGGCGGGGCCGTAGTCCGGCGAGCCGAAGTTGCCGTGCCCGGTCACCAGCGGGTGGCGCATGGAGTGGTCCTGCGCCATGCGCACGAGGGCGGCGTAGATCGACTGGTCGCCGTGCGGGTGGTACTTGCCGCCGGCCTCGCCGGTGACGCGGGCGCACTTCATGAACGGCCGGTCGGGCCGGGCGCCGAGGTCGTGCATCGCCCACAGGATCCGGCGGTGCACCGGCTTGAGCCCGTCGCGCACGTCGGGCAGGGCGCGCGAGACGATGACCGACATGGAGTAGTCGAGGAACGACCGCTCCATCTCCTCCTCGATCTCGATCGGCTCGATCGCGCCGAACGCGGTCATGGTGGGGTCCTCGCCGAGCGCGTCGTCGTCGGGCGCGCCGGGGGGGAGTTCGTCGTCAGCCATCGGTGTGGTGGGTCCTCGGGTTCGGGGAGCAGGGCACGGGCGCGGACATCGAGGCGGGCCTCAGATGTCGAGGAAGCGCACGTCCTTGGCGTTGGTCTGGATGAAGTTCTTGCGGGCCTCGACGTCGTCGCCCATGAGCATCGACACCACGGTGTCGGCGTTGGCGGCCTGCTCGACCGAGACCTGGAGGAGCGTCCGGCTGGCGGCGTCCATGGTGGTCTCCTTGAGCTCGTCCCAGTCCATCTCGCCCAGGCCCTTCAGCCGGGCGAACTCCTTCTTGTGGTTGGGGTGCTCGGCCTGGAAGGCGTTCTTGGCCGCGTCGTCCTTGAGGTACACCTTCTCCTTGCCGACCACCGTGGAGTACAGCGGCGGCTGGGCGATGTAGACGTGGTTCTGCTCCACCAGCTCCTTCATGTGGCGGAAGAAGAAGGTGAGCAGCAGGGTGCGGATGTGGCTGCCGTCGACGTCGGCGTCGCAGAGCAGGATGACCCGGTCGTAGCGGATCTTCGAGACGTCGAACTCCTCGGCGCCGAAGCCGGCGCCGATCGCCGAGATCAGGGCCTGGATCTCGGTGTTCTTGAGCATCTTGTCGAGCCGGGCCCGTTCGACGTTCAGGATCTTCCCGCGGATCGGGAGGATGGCCTGCACCCGAGGGTCGCGCGCCTTGATCGCCGAGCCGCCGGCGGAGTCGCCCTCGACGATGAACAGCTCGCACTCCGAGCGGTTGCGGCTCGAGCAGTCCTTCAGCTTGTCGGGCATGCCGGCGCCGTCGAGGGCGGACTTGCGGCGGGTGGCGTCGCGCGCCGTGCGGGCCGCGGCGCGCGCCCGCTGGGCGTCGATGCCCTTCTTGACGATCTTGTTGGCCTCGGCCGGGTGCTCCTCGAGCCAGTCACCCAGCTTCTCGTTGGTGGCCCGCTGCACCAGCGTCTTGATCTCGGGGTTGCCGAGCTTGGCCTTGGTCTGGCCCTCGAACTGGGGCTCGCGCAGGCGCACCGAGATGATGCCGGTGAGGCCTTCTCGGACGTCCTCGCCCGCCAGGTTCGGGTCCTTCTCCTTGAGCAGGTTGCGGTTCCGGGCGTACTTGTTCAGCACCGACGTGAGCGCGGCGCGGAAGCCCTCCTCGTGGGTGCCGCCCTCGATGGTGGCGATGCCGTTGGCGAAGCTGTGGAGCCCGTCGGTCTGGTAGCCCTCGTTCCATTGGAAGGCCAGCTCGACCTCGTGCTCGTCCTCGGCCTGCTCGATGTAGCCGACGCGGCTGAACAGCGGCGTCTTCGTGGCGTTGACGTGCTTGACGAAGTCGATGATGCCGTTGCTGTACTTGTAGACGACCGGCTCGTGGTCGTGGTCCTCGCGCTGGTCGGTGAAGCGGATCTCCAGCGCCTTGTTGAGGAAGGCCATCATCTGGAAGCGCTCGAGCATCGTGCGGGCCACGAACTCGGTGGACTCGAAGATGCCGACGTCGGGCCAGAACGTGACGGTGGTGCCGGTGCGGCCACGCGGTGCATCGCCGACGATCTCGAGCTTGGTGCGCTTGGAGCCGCCCTCGGCGAACTCGATGTGGTGGCGCTTGCCGCCCCGGTCCACCTCGACGACCACCCGCTCGGAGAGGGCGTTCACCACCGAGACGCCCACCCCGTGGAGGCCGCCCGACACCTTGTAGCCGTCACCGCCGAACTTGCCGCCTCCACCGAGCTTGGTGAGGGCGATCTCGACGCCGGTGAGCTTGAACTCCTTGTTCACGTCGGTCGGGATGCCACGACCGTTGTCGGCCACCCGGCAGCCGCCGTCGGGGAGCAGGGTGATGTCGATCCGGTCGCAGTAGCCGGCCATGGCCTCGTCGACCGAGTTGTCCACGACCTCCCACACCAGGTGGTGCAGGCCGGAGATGCCGGTGCCGCCGATGTACATGCCGGGGCGCTTCCGGACGTGGGCCAACCCCTCGAGGATGGTCATGTCTCCGGCGTTGTAGGTCTTCTCGACGGCAGCCACGCGCGACCTTTCAGGAGTGAAGTCTGAGGCGGTGTGCGCCGCTCCGCCCGGCTGCGCCGCGGCGGGGCGCGGGCAGCTCGACGGGGCGCATCACGATGGGTGACAGCCTACCACGGCACGGTGACGTTCCCGACCATCCCGGGGCCGCGTCGACGGGCCACAAACCGTGCTCACACAAGGGTTTGCGCGTCGCGCCGAGCACCCACCGCGGGGCGCCGGACGGGCCTCAGCGACGACCGGTGCGAACCGCGACCGAGGTGACCTGGCCGGCGCCGATCAGATCCGTCAGGCGGGCCAGGATCTCGGCTTCGGACCAGCGGAGGTGGTTCGCCCAGCCCGGGCTGTCGACGGCGATCTGGAGGCGGCCGCCGGCGATCCCGAGCGGCCGGGCGTGGGGGGCGACCTCGGCGCCGACGACCTCGGCCCAGCGCTCGTGGACCACGACGATCGCCTCCACCGTCGGGCCGCCGAGGCCGGCCATCACCGCGTCGAGGACACCGGCGAGGGGGCTCGGGCCGGGGCCGCCGTCGCCGTCGGGGGTGGGGAGGGGCGACCACGGCACCGGACCAGCATCGCGCCCGGCGTCCACCGGCGCGCTCAGCCCTCGGTCACCACGCCGGCCGCCACCCGCAGCACCTTCCCCGGCACCGCGCCGGTGGGCAGCGCCGTGGCCGTGCTGAGCACCGTCTGCCCGGCCGGCAGGGAACCGAGGAGGGCGTCGCTCCGGTCGGGGTCCAGCTCCGAGAACACGTCGTCGAGGAGCAGGACCGGCGGGGTCTCGGTGCGCCGGGTCACCACCTCGTGGGCGGCCAGCCGCAGGGCCAGCGCCAGCGACCGCTGCTCGCCCTGGGACGCGTGCGTGCGCGCCGGCATCCCACCGAGCACCAGCTCCAGCTCGTCGCGGTGCGGGCCCACCGTGGACACGCCCCGGCGAAGGTCGTCCTTGCGGGCTGCGGCGAGCGCGGCGGCCAGGCCCTCGGCCATCCACGGCGGCCGGTAGACCGCCCGCACCTCGGCCGACCGCCGGGCGACGCGGTCGTACGCCTCGCCCAGCACCGGCTCGAGCTCGGCCACCAGCTCCCGTCGTGCCGCGCCGAGGACCTCGCCGGCGGCGGCCAGCTTGGCGTCGAACACGTCGAGGGTGAGCTCGACCTCGGCGCTCAGCCGCCCGCCCGCCTGCTTCAGCAGGGCTCCACGCTGTCGCAGGATTCGGTCGAGGTCGGTGCGGGCCTGGTCGTGGCGGGGGTGGAGGGCCACCAGGGTCTCGTCGAGGTAGGCCCGCCGCTCCCCCGGGCTGCCCTTCACCAGCGTGAGGTCGTCGGGCGAGAAGACGGTCACCCGCAGGGCGCCGAGCAGGTCCCGGGCCCGGCGCAGGGGCTGGCGGTTCAGCTGGGTCCGGTTGCGCCCGCTCGACGACAGCTCGGCCTCGAGGAGCAGCTCGCGCCCCTCCCGCTCGGCCTCGGCCCGCACGATCGCCCGCTCGGCCCCGGCCCGGATGAGGGCCTCGGTCGGGGCACCGCGGAACGAGCCGAGCGTCGCCAGGTACCCGATCGCCTCGAGGAGGTTGGTCTTGCCCTGGCCGTTGGGCCCGACGACGGCGGTGAGGCCGGCGTCGAAGGCCACGTCGGCCTCCTCGTAGCCGCGGAAGTCGGTCAGCCAGAGGCGGCGGAGGTGCACCGGCTGCCGCGGGCTCGGACGGGTGGCGACGGCAGCGCCGTCAGGACACCCGCACCGGCATGAGCAGGTAGAGGAACTCCTGGGCCCCGGCCGACCGGATCACCGCCGGCTTCTGGGCGTCGACCGTGTCCAGCGTGATCTCGTCGCCCGGCGTGACCTCGACCCCGCTGAGGAGGTAGTCGGGGTTGAACGCGACGGTGAGGTCGTCACCCGCGTAGCCGGCGTCGAGCTGCTCGTGGGCCTGGCCGACGTCCTGGGTTATGGCCACCAGCTCCAGCCCGTCGCCGCTCATGGCCAGGCGCACCGGCGTGTTGGGCTCACGGGCCATGAGCTTCACCCGGCGGACGGCCTCGACCAGGGCGTCGCGGCCGACGGTGAGCCGGTTGGGGTGGCTCGCGGGGATGAGGCCGCGGTAGTTCGGGAACTCGCCCTCGATGAGCCGGGTGGTGAGGCGGGTGCCCTCGACCTCGAAGGCCGCCTCCCGCTCGCCGAGGCGCAACGTCATCTCGTCGGCCGAGCCCAGCAGGCGCTCGAGCTCGCGCAGGGCGCGCGACGGGACGAGGACGCTCTGGCCCTCGCGCAGCACCGTGGTCCCGGGGAGGTCGCGCACCGCGAGCCGGTAGGAGTCGGTGGCCACCAGGCGGAGGCCGTCGCCCTCGGCCGCCAGGAGGACGCCGGTGAGGATCGGCCGGGCGTCGTCGGCGCTGGCCGCCGGCACCACCTGGTGGAGGGCGGCGGCGAAGTCCTTGGCCACGAGGGTCACGGCATCGTCGGCCGGCATGGCCAGGCGGGGGAACTCGTCGGCTGGGAGCAGGCGCAGCGAGGACTCGAAGCGGCCGGCGGTGATGCTGGCCTCGTCGCCGTCGATGGCGACCTCGACCCGGGGGTCTCCGAGGGAGCGCACCAGGTCCGAGGCGATCTTCGACGGGAGCACGGCCACGCCGTCGCGCTCGCCGGCCACCTCCAGCTCCACCTCGATGGTGAGCTCCAGGTCGCTACCGGTCAGCTTCAGGCGGTTGCCGGTGAGCTCGGCTCGGACCCCGGCGAGGACGGGGAGGGCCCCGCCGCGGTTGGCGACGGCTCGGCCCGCCGCGCCGAGGGCTTCGACGAGGGTGTCACGCTCGCAACGGAACTTCACGGCAGGCGCTCGCTTTCTCCGGAGAGGATGCTTAGAAGAGGCAGGTGGTGGTGGTAGGGCCTGTGGATTGTGGATGACCCACCATCGGGCCAGGTCAGGGCGGTCGCCGCTCCCCCACCGAGGGTCCACAGCGTCCCACAGGCGGACCGGGTGGCCGCGCATGGCCTGCGGACGACCGCCCGGTCATCCCCCGGCCACCCCCCGCTCGTCCCCCGGTTCCCGGTGTGTCGTCCACACGCTCGTCCCCCCGCGCGTAGGCCGTTGTGCCCAGGAGCCTGTGGACGTCGGTGGACAACTGGTGTGACCACCGGCACGGTGTCGGCGCGCGAGGCGGGCACGCCTCAGCCGCCCTTGCGGATCTGGGTGACCAGCTCGGTGACCTGGTCGTAGATCTGGCGGCGCTCGCCCATGAGCGCCTTGATCTTCTCGACGGCGTGGATCACGGTCGTGTGGTCGCGCCCGCCGAACTCACGCGCGATCGCCGGGTACGAGAGGTCGGTCAGCTCACGGAAGACGTACATGGCGACCTGGCGGGCGTTGACGAGCGGCCGCTGCCGGCTCTTGCCCTTGATGTCCTCGATGCTGAAGTCGAACATCTTCGACGTCGCCTCGAGGATCAGCTGGGGCGTGATCGGCCGGGGCTGGCGGTCGCCGAGGATGTCGTGCAGGTGCTTCTCGGCCTCGGCCAGCGTGAGCGGGGCCTTCACGAGCTTGCCGAGCGCCGAGATCCGGTTCAGCGCCCCCTCGAGCTCACGGATGTTGTCGGTGATGTTGGTGGCGATGAACTCGAGCACCTCGTCGGGCACCGGCACCGCCTCGCCCTCGGTCTTCTTGCGGAGGATGGCGAGGCGGGTCTCGAGGTCGGGCGGTTGGATGTCCGTGATCAGGCCCATCTTGAACCGGCTGCGCAGGCGGTTCTCGAGGGTGGAGATGGCGTCGGGCGGCCGGTCCGACGACAGGACCAGCTGCCGGCGGCCCTCGTGGAGGGCGTTGAACGTGTGGAAGAACTCCTCCTGGGTCTCCTTGCGGTTCTCCAGGAACTGGATGTCGTCGACCAGCAGCACGTCGACGTCGCGATAGCGGCGCTTGAACTCGGCCGAGGTGTTGAGCCGGATGGACTCGATGAACTGGTTCAGGAACGTCTCGCTGGTGACGTAGCGCACGACGTAGTCGGGGTAGTTCTCCTCGACGTAGTGCCGGATCGCCTGGAGCAGGTGCGTCTTGCCGAGGCCGGCGTCGCCGTAGATGAACAGGGGGTTGTACGACCGGCCCGGCGTCTCGGCCACGGCCAGGGCGGCGGCGTGGGCGAAGCGGTTCGACGTGCCGGTGACGAAGTCGTCGAACGTGAGGCTTCGGGAGACGGCCCCGACCCCCGCGTCGGCGCGGACCGGCGGCAGGTCGTCGACCACCGGCTCCGGCGCGGCGCCGATGAGGTCGTCGAGCGGGTCGGCGAACAGGCTGGGCTCGGCGGCGGCCGGGCGGACGACGAGCTCGATGGCGAGCTCCGGTCCCCCGACGTCGCGGACGATGTCCTCGACGAGCAGCAGGTACCTGCTCTCGACCCGGTCCTTGACCATGGCGTTCGGCACGGCGAGGCGCAGGGTGCCCGCGTCGTCGCCGGCCAGGGCCCGGATGTCCTGGAACGTCGAGCGCCACACGGCGTCGGACACCTGCGTCTGGAGCGCGGCCTGACACGTCGTCCACAGGTCGGGTGCGTCTGCCAAGTGCGGGTCCTGCCCTCCTGCTGTGGCGTTCCACAGCCGGGTCCACACGCTGTGGAAAACGCACGATCGCATCGCCGGGCCGAGGCGGCGGCGACACGTTCCGTTCTCCCTACCGCCCCCTCCTGGGAGCACCAGCGTGGCGGCAGGGGTCGGACCGTAGCACCGGCGTTCGGGGTCTGCGCAAGGGCTCGTGGGGGTCGGCGCCGAACGTGCAGGTCAGTCGGCCGGGGCCGCGATTGCTCCCCGGCGCGGCGGCGGCGTAGCGTTGTCCGACGCCCGTCGTGGCGCCCGTCGCGGGCGCGTCCGGGCATCGTTTCGTCGCCGGTGCCGAGGTCGGCACCCGGCCGGGCCACCCCGAGCCCGGTCCCGAGGAGGAGAACCAGTGAAGCGCACCTTCCAGCCAAACGCCCGCAAGCGGGCCAAGAACCACGGCTTCCGAGCCCGGATGTCCACCCGTGCCGGGCGGGCGATCCTGAAGAACCGCCGCGCCAAGGGCCGGGCGAAGCTGTCGGCCTGATCCTGCCGATCCGTGACCGCCGCACCTTCCACGCGCTGCGCACGGACGGCACCCGGGTCCGCCGAGGGACGCTCTCGGTGGTCCACCTCGCCGACGACGCCGTCGGCGGTCCGCCCCGAGTGGCCTACGCCATGACGAAGCGGGTGGGCGGTGCCGTGGTGCGCAACCGGCTGCGCCGGCGCCTCCGGGCCCTGGTCAGCGAGCTGGCCGGGCGCGGCCTCGTGCCCTCCGGTGCGCTGCTCATCTCCGCCGGGCCCGACGCGGCCCTCCGCACCTCCGACGAACTGAGGAACGACATGGTCCGCCTCCTCGACGCACTCCGAGCCCGCCTGGCTGAGGTGGAGCGATGAGCCCGGTGGCGCGCGCCCTGCGGTGGCTGGTGCGGACCTACCAGCTGGCCCGAGCCGGCCGGCCCTCCCCCTGCCGGTACCAGCCCTCGTGCTCGGCCTACGCCGTCGAGGCGCTCGAGGCCCACGGTGCCGGGTGCGGCACCTGGTTGGCCGTCCGCCGCATCGGCCGCTGCCACCCCTGGGGCGGGCAGGGCTGGGATCCCGTGCCCCAGCCTGCCGGCCCGGTCGACCACACCGCTGACCCCCACCACGAACGAACGGCTGCTTGATGTACCAGCTCATCGCCAAACCGCTGGAGTTCTTCTACAGCCTCTGGCCCAACTACGCCGGCGCCATCGCGCTGCTGACGATCAGCATCATGATCCTGCTGCTGCCCCTGACCTTGAAGGGCACCCGCTCGATGCTGGCGATGCAGAAGCTGCAGCCCGAGCTCAAGAAGCTGCAGACGAAGCACCGCGACGATCGTCAGAAGATGAACGAAGAGGTGATGAAGTTCTACAAGGAGAACAACATCAACCCGATGTCGGGCTGCCTCCCGCTCATCTTGCAGATGCCGGTGTTCTTCGTCCTCTACCGCACCCTCTACGAGCTGCTCAACCGTGCGCCGTACGGCGAGGACATGGGCGCGGCCGTGGCCCGGACCGCCACCGAGGCCAGCGGGGGGGTCTACGAGCGCTTCGGCTACTTCCGCCCGAAGCACCTCGACATGTCCTCGTCGCTCTACCAGGACCTCAGCAACACCCGCGAGATGCGCTCGTTCGGGATCAACCTCGCCGAATCGGCCCAGCACGCCTTCGGCGACGGCCTGGCCGAGGCGCTGCCGTTCATCATCCTCGTCCTCGGCGTGACGGCCACCAGCTACTACCAGCAGCGCCAGATCGCCGGCCGCAACCCGCAGGCCGCAGCGGCCAACCCCCAGCAGCAGATGCTCATGAA
>DATAGR010000135.1:0-8668 GCA_036263575.1 Aquihabitans sp.
CCCGTCCCCATCGTCGGTGGTGCCGTCGTCGGCGGGGCCCGGGTCCTCGCCCCCGCCGCCGTCCGGCGGGTCCGAGGGCGACGCCGAGGCCACCGCCGTCCTCGACGGGGGATCGTCCCCCGACGTCGCCACGGCGATGCCGAGCACCCCCAGCACCAGGGCGACGACGGCCACGCTGACCACCGCCAGGCGGTGGTGGTCGGCCACGCGGCCCGGCGTCGGGGTCGCCCCGCGCCCACCTGCGCTCGGCCTGCTCTGCTCCGCCCCCGTCACGGCGGACCACGCTACCGCCCGGCCCTCGACCCCCGGGGGAGGTCGGCTCCCTACGATCGAGCCGTGGCGGCCGACCTGCGCCCCGGCGGCGCCGGGCCCACCGACCTGGAGTGGGGCGTGGCGCGGGGCATCGCCACGTTCCGCTGGCTGGCCTGGGCGTGGGCCGCGGCGGTGCTGCTCGTCACCCGCGACGACCTCGGCCGGCCGGGCGCGGCCGTCGTGCTGCTCGGCGCCGCCTTCGTCGTGAGCGCCGCCACGTCGGAGGCCTCGGTGCGGAGGCGGCCGTGGCTGTTCCACCCGGCCGTGGTGGCCGGCGAGGTCGCGCTCGGCGCTGGGCTGCTGGTCGCCGACGGCTGGGTCTACGACGACGTCCACGGGCAGACGTTCGGTTCGGCGTGGCCGATCGCCGGCGTGCTCATGGCGGGCGTGGTGCGGGGTCCGGTCGTGGGCGCGCTGGCCGGGCTGGTCCTCGGCGTCGGGCGGTGGCTCGGGGTGCAGGTGGGCGACCTCGACGACGTGGCGTCGGCCCTCGGCCTGTGGTCGACGGCGGTCCTGTCCGCTGTCGCCGGGGCGGCGGCCGGCGGCGTGATGGGCTTGGTGCGGTCGGCCGAGGGCGCGGTCGCCCGGGCCCGGGCACGCGAAGAGGTCGCCCGCACCCTCCACGACGGCGTGCTGCAGACCTTGGCGGTGGTGCAGCGACGCGTCGACGACCGCGAGCTGGCGGCGCTGGCTCGCGAGCAGGAGCTGGACCTGCGGGCCTTCCTCGCCGGCGACGCGCCGATGGCGGAGGGCCCGGCCGCGAGCGCCGACCTGGCCGCCGCCCTGCGGCGGGCGGCGTCGGCCGTCGAGCGACGCGACGGGCTGCGCGTCGAGGTGCTGGTGGTGGACGACGACCACCCGCCCGTCGCCCCCGCCGTCATCGGCGCCCTCGCCGGCGCGGTCGGCGAGGCGCTGACCAACGCCGCCAAGCACGGGGCGGCGACCCGGGCCACGGTCTTCCTCGACGTCGGCCACGAGGTGTTCTGCTCGGTCAAGGACGACGGCTCGGGCTTCGACCCGGCGACGGTGGTCGAGGGCATGGGGTCGACCACCTCGATGCGGGGTCGGATCGCCGAGGTGGGCGGCACCACCGAGATCGACGGTCGCCCGGGGCGCGGGGTGGAGGTCAGGTTCCGGGCCCCGCTGCGCCCGCCGCGCCGGGCCTGAGGCCGGACCCACGGGTCCCCCGGTTGCACCGGTGGCTACCGTCCTCCACGCCGCGACGCGACGGCAGGAGGCAGCGATGGCGAAGGTCTACCGGGTGGTGGTGCGGGGGCAGTTCGCCGACCTCGACGACGACGTGCGCACCGCGCTGCTGGCCGAGGCCGCCGAGCACGACCTCTTCCGCTCGGCGTTCACGCCCGACGGGACGTTCACCTACGACGACCGGCTCATCTCGTTCAACCTGCGCTACGAGGTCCGCCTGGCCGACGACCACGAGCACGCGGACCCGGCCGCCGCCGTGGCGACCGGGTGCGTGGAACGGGCGGCGAGCTGGCTGACCGCGGTGGGCATCGGCCACAAGCACCTGCGGGCCACCGCCTCCGACATGGCCGACGCCTGGCGCTAGCGCCGGGCGGCCGCCTGCCGCCGGCCGTCAGCTCACGTCGGCGTGGAGCGTCTCGTTCGGGTCCGACGCCGGCGGGTCGGCGGGCGGCGGGGCCGGGGCCAGCACGAGCAGGGCCCCCGGGCACGACTTGTACCGCAGCGGGGCCTCGAGCCAGCAGACCTCGCCGTCGAGCGCCACCCGGAGCCGCCGCACCTTGCTGCTGACCTCGAGCTCGGCCACCGTGGCCTGGTCGAGGTCCCGCGCCGCCTGGGTGCCCGAGACGACGGTGCGGATGATCGTCCGGACGAGGCCCCAGCGCGAGACCACCCGGGCCACGTAGACCCCGAGGTGGCCGTCGACCAGGCTGCCGCGCTCGCCGACCTTGCCCGAGTCGTCGTCGTAGGCGCCGTTGCCGACGAACACGAAGGGCGTGCGCACCCGGTGGCGGACGTAGCCGTCCGAGCCGATCAGGTCGAAGCGGTGGACCGGGAACGACCGCATCACCCGCAGCGCCGCCACCGGGACGGCCCGCACCTTCCCCCAGCCGCGCTGGTGGCGGATGCGGTCGCGCAGGGCGATCATGGCCGGGTACACGCCGAGCGCCGAGTTGTTGACGAAGACGCGCCCGTTGACCTCGCCGATGTCGACCCGGCGCTGGTCACCGGTCACGAGGCTGCGCACCGCCTCGTCGAGGTCGGCCGGGATGCCCAGGTCCTTGGCGAAGTGGTTGAACGTGCCGAGCGGCAGCACGGCGAGCACCAGGTCGGTGTTCACGGCCTCCCCGGCCGCGCAGTTGACCGTGCCGTCGCCTCCGGCGACGACCACGGCGTCGGGCCGGTCGGGCCCGTCCCACGCCTCCCGCATGGCGGCCTTGAAGCGCTCGGGCGCGACGACCGACACGTCGGCCTCGGCCCCCGCAGCGACGAACGCCTCACCGATGCGCGCGACCTCGCCGTCGCGGTCCGCCTCGTCGACCGATCCGGCCCCACCGT
This sequence comes from Aquihabitans sp., assembly GCA_036263575.1. GTDB lineage: Bacteria > Actinomycetota > Acidimicrobiia > Acidimicrobiales > Iamiaceae > Aquihabitans. The sequence goes on from DATAGR010000135.1 coordinate 2,854, forward strand.
TGACGAGCACGCAGAACCGCATGGGCGGACCGTACTCCCGGCGGGGACGGACCGGCGCCGGCGCTTCCGACCGGTTCGTCGGATTCGAAAAGAATCTCTCGAGGTTTGTGTGCGGACCGGTGCGACGGCGCGCTCTCCCCCCGTGACGGTGGCCGACGAGCGGCCCCCACCCACCAAGGAGCCCCACATGCACACCACCACGACCACCGCCATCCGCCCGACCGACCGCCGCCTCCGCGCCGGGATCGCCGGCCTGGCCCTGGCGGCGACGTTCTTCGCCCTCCCCGGCCTGGCCGGGGCCGAGACGCCGCCCGCCCCCCAGCAGCCGCTCGACATCACCTCCCCGGTCGGCGGCGACGACCCGACCCCCGACGGCCCCGACGGCTTCGGCATCCCGACGCCCGAGGACGACTGCGCCCCCCAGATCAGCTGCGACCTCACCAACCCCGAGCCCGGCGAGGACGAGTGCCCGCCGCCCCTGGCGAGCTGCGACCTCACCGACCAGGAGCCCGAGGAGGAGTGCCCGCCGCCGCTGGCCAGCTGCGACCTGACCGACGTCCCCGACGTGCCCGACGACGAGGACCCCGAGGTCCCCGGCGACACGGTCCCCGAGGTCCCCGAGGCCGAGGACACCCCCGAGGGCACCGTCCCCGCTGACACCACCCCCGAGCCGGCCGCCGACCTCGAGGTCGCCCCGGCCGTGGCCGACGCCCCGGTCCAGGGCACGCCGACCTTCACCGGCTGAGACGAGGAGGGGCGGGGCCGGTCCCACCGGCCCCGCCCCTCGTCGCGCCCGGACCACGCCAGCGACGACCGACCGATCCCACCTCCGAGGAGCCCCCGATGGACCGCACCACCCCCACCCCCACCACCGCCGGCGATCACCGGTACCTGGCGTCCGGCGTGCGCCGCCGGCGCCGCACCGTGGGCGCCCTCGCCCTGGCCGGCCTGGTCCTCCTCGCCGGTTGCGGCGGATCCCCCGCCCCCGCTCGGGACGCCGTCCCTCGACCCGCCCCGACCACGGCGGCACCGTCGACCTCCGCGGCCGCACCCACCGCCACGACGACGACGACCACCGTCGCCGCCGCCGACCGGCCGGCCCGACCCCGCCTCGCCGAGCGCCCGCTGGCGGTGCGGGCCGACGGCGAGCTGCAGGTGCGGGCCGACCCGGCCGACGCCACCGCCTCGGAGGTGCTCCCGGCCCGCAACGCGTTCGGCTCGCCGACGGCCCTCCTCGTGCTCGAGGTCGGCGCCGGGGCGAACGACGGCTGGTTCAGGGTCCTGTTGCCGGGCCGGCCCAACGGCCGCACCGGCTGGGTCGACGGCGACGCCGTCCGCGTCCACGAGGTCGCCCACCGCGTCCAGGTCGACCTCGCCGCCCGCACCCTCGTGGTCCGAGCCGGTGACGACGTCGTCCTGACGACGCCGGTGGCCGTCGGCGACGCCGAGCACCCGACGCCGACCGGCACGTTCTCGCTGACCGACAAGCTGGCCACCGGGCGCCCCGACGGCCCCTACGGCCCGTTCGCCCTCGGCCTCTCGGCCCGCTCCGACGTGCTGACCGAGTTCGCCGGCGGCGACGGCCAGGTGGGCATCCACGGGACCGACGACCCGTCGAGCATCGGCCGGGCCGCCTCCCACGGCTGCATCCGGGTGCCCAACGAGGTGGCCGAGGCCCTGAGCGAGCTGCTTGCGCTCGGCACCCCCGTCACCGTCGCCTGAGCGACGGCCACGGCGCCGGGCCCGACGGTTCGGGCAGACTGGCGGCGTGGCGGACCTCCGAGCGATCCGGGTGGTGGTGGCCGACGACCACCAGATCTGGCGCTCGGGCCTGCGGGCCGACCTGGGCGAGAACTTCGCGGTGGTCGGCGAGGCGGGCGACGCCGACGAGGCCATCGACACCGTCCGGCGGGAACGGCCCGACCTGGTGGTGTGCGACCTGCACATGCCGGGCGGCGGCGGCACCAAGGTCGCCCGTGCGTGCGGCGCCGACGTGCCGATCGTGATGCTCACCGTCTCGGAGTCCGAGCGCGACCTGCTCGACGCGGTGGCCGCCGGTGCCGTCGGCTACCTCGTGAAGTCGACGCCCTCGGAGGAGCTGCGGCGCAGCCTGTGGCAGGCGGCCCGGGGCGAGCCGGTGTTCTCGCCGAGCCTGGCGGCGCTCGTGCTCGGCGAGTTCCGCCGGATGCACAAGGGGGCCGGCGGCGCCCAGGCGCTCTCGGACCGGGAGCGCGAGGTCCTCCAGTACGTGGCCCGGGGCCACACCTACCGGGAGATCGGCGAGCAGCTGTTCATCGCCGAGAAGACGGTGGAGAACCACGTCCGCAACATCCTGGCCAAACTGCACCTCAGCCGGAAGCAGGAGCTCATCCGCTACGCCCTGGAGCACGGCATCGAGTGATGTCCCGCCGGCTGCGGCCGGCCGGGGGGTCAGCGCCCGGCGGCGGGGTCCAGGCGGGCGGCGATGCCGGTGGCCCGGTCGAGGAAGTCGCCGACCGTGCGGTTGAAGGCGGCGGCCTGCTCGACCTGGAACAGGTGGGCGCCGCCCCGGATGACCACCAGCTCGGCGCCGGGGATGAGCGAGGCGATCTCCTCGCCGTCGCCCTGCGTCGTGAGGACGTCCTGGCTGCCGACCACCACGAGCGTGGGCACGGCGATGGTCGCCAGCTCGCCGCGCAGGCCGTCTTCCATGTCGAGGATCGCCTGGACCTGGGCGACGAACGAGGACACCGGCACCGAGAAGGCGAGCGGCCCCAGCACGGTGAGGGCGGGCGCCAGGCGCCGCAGCGAGCGGGGCCCGACGAGCCAGCGGAGGTTGCGGCGGACGAACTCCCGCATGCCGTACGCCTGGGCCTGCTCCACCCACTCGTGGAGCAGCTCGCGCCGCCACTCGAAGTGGTGGCACGCCGTGCAGGCGAGGGTGAGCGACCGCACGCGGTGCCCGTAACGGACGCCGATGACCTGGGCGATGATCCCGCCCATGGAGGCGCCCACCACGTGGGCCGAGCCGTAGCCGGCGTGGTCCAGCACGGCCATGGCGTCGGCGGCCATGACCTCGAGGTCGTAGGGCCCCGGCGGCCGCTCCGAGGAGCCGACGCCCCGGTTGTCGACCAGGATCAGGCGGAACCGCGAGAGCGATCGGCGCTGGAGCGCCCAGCCGCGGGCGTCGGCGCCCAGACCCTGGATCAGCAGCAGCGGCTCGCCGTCACGCCGACCGGCCAGCGTGTAGGCGATGCCCGTGCCGTCGGCGGCCTCAGCGACGGGCATGGCCGCACCCCATCAGGGCCACCACGACGGCGGCAGGGCGTCGTCGAGCAGGGCCTGGACCGCATGCCGGGTGGTGTCGGCGAGCTCGGCGGCGGCGAGGGGCCCGCCGTCGACCGACGGTGACGCCGGCGCGCCGATCGCCACGCGCCACGACCGCCCCGCCTCCCGGCCGACGAGGGCGACGGGCACCACCGGGCAGCCGGTGGCGACCGCGGCCTCCAACCGGGCGGCATCCAGGCGACCGACCTGTTCGCGCGTGCGCAGGCCGCGAGCCATCGGGAGGCCGACGAGCTGACCGGCTCGCAGCAGGCCGGCGATCTCGTCGGTGCGGTCGAGCACGCCGCCGAAGCGCCGCAGCAGCGGACCGACGGGGGCGACGTCGGGCACCCCGACGGTGCGGACGAAGCGCCCGGTCGCCTGCCGGACGCCCCGGGCCAGCACCCACGGCTCGCTGATGCCGACGCGCCGGTTGCACACCAGCACCGCGCCGCCGACGGTCGGCAGGTGCTCGGCGCCGGTCACCTCGATCCCCCAGCGCAGGGAGAACACCGAGTCGGTGAGCGCCACCAGCTCGGGGTCGAGGCCCCACTCGTCGAGGTGGTGGGCGCCCTGCGCCCGGCGTCGCAGGGCGGTGGCCGCCACCGCACCGGGGACACCGCGACGGACGGCATCGAGCGTCACGCCGACGCCCCCCGGCCGGCAGGCGTGACCCGGGCGACGGTGCCCCACTCGTAGAGCTGGGTGATGACGTCGTCGGTCGAGCGGGGCTCGACGTCGAGGAGGGCGCGTGCGGCGGCGCCGTCGGCGACCCCGCCGCGGATCAGCAGCTCGCGCGTGTGCGGCGGGAGCGGCGCGCCCAGGAGCTCGGCCGCCGCCCGGGCGAGCCACCACCCCGGCCCGGCGACGGGGAGCGGCACCCGCCCACCGCGGCGCACGGCCTGGCTGGCCGTCACCGCACCAGGGCCCACGACGTTGAGCGGCCCGTCCACCTGGGCGGCGCCGGCGGCGACCAGGGCGCGTGCCGCGTCCTCCTGGTGCGTCAGGCAGAACGGCAGCTCGGCGTGGGGCGCGACGGCCACCACGGGGAGCCGGAGGTAGCGGCCGAGCGGGCTGGGGAAGCTGGGGCCGACGATCGGCCCGAAGCGGAGGCTGGCGACCGGGACGCCGGCGACCCGGCCCGCCTCACCGGCCACCTGCTCGACGTGGACCATCGACCGCCCGAACGGCGTGGTGGGGTCGACCGCGGCGGACTCGTCGGGCCTGGTCGGCGCACCCCGCCGCCGCCCGTAGACCTCGATCCCGGAGCGGACGACGATCGCCCGCAGCGACGGGCAGGCGGTCGCCGCGCCCAGCACCGACACGGCCGACGCCGCGCTGCCCAGGCGCGCCTCGGTCGGCTCGAAGCGGGCGTTCGGCTCGTAGACGCCGAGGTGGAAGACGACCTCGGGGTCGAGGTCCCGGACGAGGTGCACGGCCTTGCGGCGGTCGCGCGGGTCGATGCGGTGGAACGAGGCCCGGGTGGTCCGCCGGCGGGGCGGGTAGCCGTCGATGCCGACGACCTGGTCCCACGTGTCGTCCGCCTCCAGGAGGTTGGCGACCCGGGTCCCGAGCTCGCCGCCCATGCCCGTGATCAGCGCGCGCACGCAGGCCCTCCCCCGCCGTTCACGCCCCCGGCTCCTGCTCGGGCCGCAGGGACGGGAACAGCACGACGTCGCGGATCGTCGAGGCGTCGGCGAGCAGCATCACCAGCCGGTCGATGCCCATGCCCATGCCGCCGGTGGGCGGCAGGCCGTAGTCGAGCGCCCGCAGGTAGTCCTCGTCGACGGCCATGGCCTCGTCGTCGCCGGCCTGGCCGGCGCGGGCCTGGTCCTCGAACCGCTCGCGCTGGACGTCGGGGTCGAGCAGCTCGCTGAAGGCGTTGGCCAGCTCCCGGCCGGCCACGATGGCCTCGAACCGCTCGGTCATCCCGGGCAGCTCGCGGTGCGGCCGGGCCAGCGGCGAGACCTCCACGGGGTACTCGGTGGCGAAGACGGGTTGCCACTGGGCGCCCTCCGCCGTCTTCTCGTAGAGCTCGAGCAGCAGCTTGCCGGCGCCGTAGCGGTCCTCCCACGGCACGCCGTGCTCGTCGCACAGGGCGCGGAGCTCGTCGAGCGGCGTGTCGAGGCCGACCCGCACGCCGATCTCCTCCTCGACGAGCTCGGCGATCGAGGCCCGTCGCCACGGCACCGAGAGGTCCAGCTCCCGACCCTGGTAGGTGATCGTGGTGCTGCCGCAGAGCTCGGTGGCCAGGTGGGCCACGAGCTGCTCGACCAGCGCCATCATGTCGGTCCAGTCGGCGTACGCCTGGTACAGCTCGAGCATCGTGAACTCGGGGTTGTGCCGCGGCGAGATGCCCTCGTTGCGGAACACCCGACCGATCTCGAAGACCCGCTCGAACCCGCCCACCACGAGCCGCTTCAGGTAGAGCTCGGGCGCGATGCGGAGGTAGAGGTCGACGTCGAGCGCGTTGTGGTGGGTGGTGAACGGCTTGGCCAGCGCGCCGCCGGGG
>DATAGR010000136.1:0-5923 GCA_036263575.1 Aquihabitans sp.
CGACGGCGATGAGGGCGACGAGGAGGGCGTACTCCACGAGGGAGGCGCCACGCTCGTCGTCACCGAAGCGGGCCCGCATGAAGGAGGCGATGAATTCGTAAGCGTTCAGCATTGGGGTGATTCTCCTGTTGAGGTGTTGGCTTGGTCACCCCAAACCGGGGTGCGTACTTCCTGACCCCCATTGGATCGGCGCCCCGCTTCCGGTCCTGAATAGGCCATTCGGCCCCTTCGACCGGATCGACGATCGGCCGCTCGCTCGCGGCGCCCGGGCTGGTCAGGGCGCCGGGGTGACACCCAGCGCACGTGCGGCGCGGACGAGGTGCGCGGTCTCGGCGGCGTGGGTCAGGTGGGCGCCGTGGGTGGCATCGCCCAGCACCTCGAAGCGACCGTCGGGCACGGCGGCGGCGAGCTCCTCGGCGGCGCGGCGGTGCCACCAGGTCGTCTCGCCGCCGGCCGCGCTCAGCACGGGCACCGCGATGCTCGCGGCGTCGTAGGGCGGGGACGAGCGGTCGATGCTCCGGAGGTCGGCCCGCAGCGCCGGGCCCTCGGCCCGGCGGTCGGCTCGGGTGCCGGGTGGCAGCCGCTCCCAGATGGCGTCGCCGACCATGCGGCGCATGAACCGCTCGGCCTCGTCACCGGGATCCGACTCGGCATCGTCGGCCGGGCGGCGCGACGGCTGGGGCCACCAGTGGGCCCACGGCGCCGGTGCCTCGAAGGCGAGCACGGCCCGCACCAGCTCCGGGCGGCGCTCGGCCGCCACCAGCGCCACCACGCCCCCGACGCTGTGGCCGAACACGACGGCCGGCTCGGTGCCGACGACGGCGAGGAGGTCGTCGACGTGGCCGTCGAGGTCGGTGGTGCCGGCGTCGATCGACCGGCCGTAGCCCCGGCGGTCGTAGGTCACGAGCGGCACGTCGGCCAGGCGGCGGGCGACGCGGCCGAACGACGACGCCCGATCCATGCCACCGTGCACCACGACCACGGCCGGCGACGAGCCGTCGCCCGGGAACCGGAGGACGTGCAGGCCGACGCCCTCGACGCTGCGGGCCGGTCGCTCCATCAGGGATCGACGCGCGAGCGGAGGGGGTGCCCCTCGGGCACCTCGACGAGGACCACCGCGACGCCGTCGGGTCCGTCGAACCACGCCTCGCGCAGGCCCCACGGCTCGGTGGTCGGCCCCCGCACCTCGAGCCCGCCGGCCGCCAGCCGGCCCGCCTCGGCGTCGACGTCGGGCACCTGGAGCCAGAGCACGGCACCGCCCTCGGGCGCCGACCCGTCGGCGACCGGCGCGCCGCCACCGGTCAGCTCCAGCGATCCCCCGCCGCAGAACAGCACGACGCCGGTGCGACGGCCGCCGGCCCCGTACTCGCGCTGGAGGCGCAGGCCCACCCGCTCGGTCCAGAACGCCGCGCTGCGCTCGAGGTCGGCGCAGCGGACGATGTACCGGCTGGACAGGACCTCCACGCCGCGACCCTACGCGCGCCGTCCCCGACGGCCGCCGACCCGGGTCGGGCCGTTCCCCCACCGCCACCTACCATCGCCGCCGTGGAGCTCTGGCTGATCCGACACGCCCTGCCCATCCGCATCGACGGCGGTGACGCACCGGCCGACCCCGGCCTGGCCGAGGAGGGCGTGGACCAGGCCGAGCGGCTGGCGTCGTGGTGGGCGCCCTTCGGCGCGGATCACGTCTACGCCAGCCCCATGCGCCGGGCCCAGGAGACCGCCGCCCCGATCGCGGCGGCCCTCGGCGTCGAGGTCGCCACCGTGCCCGACCTCCGCGAGTTCGACGCCCACCTCCCCACCTACATCCCGATCGAGGAGCTGCGCGCCGACCCGGTGGCGTGGCAGGAGGCGGTCGACGCCTGGCTGTCGCCCGAGGCCGAGGAGCAGCGCCAGGAGTTCCGGCGCACGGTCGTGGCCGCCGTCGACGCCATCGGCGCCGCCCACCCCGGCGAGCGCGTGGCGGTCGTGTGCCACGGCGGCGTCATCAACGCCTACCTCTCGGCGGTGATCAGCCTCCCCGGCACCATGTTCTTCGAGCCGGCATACACGAGCGTCAGCCGGGTCCTGCACCACGACACGCACCGCCAGCTCGTGAGCCTCAACGAGACGCCGCACCTCGGTCGCCTGGTGCTGCCCGCCACCGCCGCCTGACCGCTCAGTTCAACCGGGCGCGCAGGCGGCGCACGGCGGCCTCGGCGGCGCGCCCCTCCGGCGTGGGCCCACCGACCTCGTCCCAGAGGTCGGCCGCCTCCTGGAACCGGCCCACCGCCTCGAGGGCGTGGGCCAGCTCGGGCCGGCACGCCTCGCCCAGGCCCGGCAGCACGGCGCGGAGCTGGTGCACCCGCACGAGGTGGCGGGCGTCGCCGCTGCCGCCGTAGATCCCGACCAGGTTGTTGAGCATCCGCGCCAGCACCTGCACGTCGGGCGTCGTCGCGAGGAAGCGCTCGTCGAACGGCGCGTGGCGGCCGTGCAGCGTGGCGTACAGGGCGCGGGCCCCCAGGGCGTCGAGCCAGCGCCCGCCGCCGAAGGCGTCGACCCACGCGTGCGGCGGGTCCCCGGCACCCACCAGCACGTGCCCGGGCATCCCGACCACCGAGGCCTCGATCCCGAGCCGGCGGGCGACGTCGACCGCGATGACGGCGAGCGAGATGGGGATCCCGCGGCCCCGGTCGAGGACGAGGGGCAGCATCGAGTTGGCGGGGTCGTAGTACGACGCGCGGTCGCCGCGCAGGCCGACGGTCGCGAACAGGTGGCGGGTGACCGCCGCCAGGTCGGCGCCGTCGACGCCGGCGGCGAGGGCCTGGAGGCGCAGCACCTCGTGACCGGGGTCCTCGGCGAACCCCAGGTGGGCGGCGAGGGCGATGGCGGCCTCGCCGAGCGGCACGGGGTCGCGCCCGACCAGCTCGCCGAAGCGGGCGAGGGTGGGCGGCGGTTCGGGCCGGGCGGTCACCGCGCCGGGCGCGGCGTGGGGCCGGGGTGGCTCACCGCTGGATCACCACGAGGCGCTCCTGGGTCATCTCCCGCACGGCGTAGTGCGGGCCCTCGCGCGTGTTGCCGCTGTCGCGCACCCCGCCGTAGGGCATCTGGTCCGATCGGAAGGTCGGGACCTCGTTGACCAGCACGCCGCCGAAGTCCAGCTCGTGGGCGGCGCGCAGCGCGCCGTCGAGCTCGGCGGTGAAGATCGCGGCCTGCAGGCCGTAGCGGGTGTCGTTGGCGAGGGCGAGGGCCTCGCCGAGGTCCTCGAAGGCGGCGATGCCGACGACGGGGCCGAAGACCTCGTTGCGGCTCACCTCCATGTCGGGCGTGATGCCCTGCAGCACGGTGGGCTCGAGCAGCCGGTCGTGGCGCTCGCCGCCGGCGGCGACGGTGGCGCCCTGGTCCCGGGCCTCGTCGATCCACGCCTGGACGCGGTCGGTCTCCTTGGCGCTGATGAGCGCCGAGACGTCGGTGGCCTCGTCCATCGGGTCGCCGACGACGAGGGCCCGCACCTTCTCGGTGAGCGCGTCCGTGAAGCGGTCGACGAGGCTGGCGTGGACGTAGATGCGCTGGGTCGAGATGCACGACTGCCCGGCGTGGGAGAAGCCGGCCACCGAGATCTTCGCCGCCGCCGCCTCCCAGTCGCCGCTGGCGTCGATGATGATCGGCGCGTTGTTGCCGAGCTCGAGGCCGACCTTCTTCCGGGCGCCCTTGGCGGCGATCGCCCAGCCGACGTCGGGCGACCCGGTGAACGTGATCACGGCGACGTCGGGGTGCTCCACCAGCGGGTCGCCCACGCTGCCGCCAGCGCCGGTGACCACGTTGATCCAGCCCGGCGGCAGGCCGCACTCGTCCATCAGCAGCTCGTGGAGCCGGATGGCCGACATGGGCGTCTGGCTGGCCGGCTTGAGCACGACGGCGCACCCGGCGGCGATCGCCGGCGCCAGCTTGTGGGCCACCAGGTTGAGCGGGAAGTTGAACGGCGAGATCGCGGCCACGACGCCCCGGGGCACCCGCAGCGTGAACGCCAGCTTGCCGTCGCCCGGCTTGGCGCCGTCCAGCGGCACGACGTCGCCGGTGAGGGTTCGGGCCTCGATGGCCGCGGCCTGGAACGTCAGCACGGCGCGCTCGGCCTCGGTGCGGGCGGTGCGGATCGGCTTGGCCGCCTCCTCGGCGATGAGCGTGGCCAGCTCGTCGCGGTGGTCGGCGACCGACGAGGCGGCGGCGTCGAGGATCTCGGCGCGCCGCCAGGGCGGCAGCGGCTCGGCCATGGCCGCCTTGGCCGCGGCGACCGCCCGCTCGACGTGCTCGGGCCCGCACGTCGGCACCCGGGCCACCTCGTGCCCGTCGTAGGGCGAGGTGACCACCATCGACTCGTCGGTCCGGACCTCGTCGGCGCCGATGCGGACGGGGTGCTGTTCGGGCATGGGGGCTCCTGGCGACGGGGGGCGGCCGGGTCCACCCGGCCGGCCCCGAGTATCGCCGGTAGGTTGCCGCCGTGCCGTCCAGCCCGTGGCCCTTCCTCGACCACCCCGGCCCGCTCGCCTTCGCCCACCGCGGCGGCGCCGGCAGCTGGCCCGAGAACACCATGCCGGCGTTCGAGGGTGCGGTCGCCCTCGGCTACCGCTACCTCGAGACCGACGCCCACGTGACCGCCGACGGCATCTGCCTCGCGTTCCACGACGACCGCCTCGACCGCGTCACCGACCGCACCGGCGTCATCGCCGACCTCCCCTACCGCCTCGTGCGCGAGGCCCGCGTCGACGGGCGGGAGCCGATCCCGCTGCTCGAGGACCTCGTCGCCGCCTTCCCCGAGGCGCGGATCAACATCGACACCAAGCACGACGCGTCCGTCGACGCCGTCGCCGCCGTCCTCGAGCGCACCGGCGCGGTCGGGCGGGTCTGCGTCGGGTCGTTCTCCGAGGCCCGCCTCACCCGGATCCGGGGCATCGTCGGCCCCGAGCTGTGCACGTCGCTCGGGCCCAAGGAGACCGCCCGCCTGCGGGGCGGGTCGTTCGGCCTCCCGGGCGCGGGGCGCCTCGCCGGCGTGTGCGCCCAGGTGCCGCACCGCATGAAGGGGGTGACCATCGTCGACGAGCGCTTCGTGGCCAAGGCCCACGCCGTCGGCCTGCAGGTCCACGTCTGGACGGTCGACGACCCCGACGAGATGCGCGAGCTGCTCGACCTCGGCGTCGACGGCATCATGACCGACGAGCCCAAGGTGCTGAAGGACGTCCTGACCGAGCGCGGCGCCTGGTACTGAACCGAGCCGTCCGGCCCGGTCGAGCCGTCAGGCCGTGCCCCGCGGCGGCAGCAGCACGCCGGGGTTGCACGTGCCGGCCGGGTCGAGGGCGGCGCGCACGGCGCGCATGGCCTCGACCTCGGCCGGGGTCCGGGCCAGGTGCAGCCAGCGGCGCTTGGCCCGCCCGATGCCGTGCTCGGCCGAGATCGACCCGCCGAGCGCCGCCACCCGGCGGAGCACGGCGTCGGCCACGGCCTCGTCGTCGGGCGCGAGGCCGGTCACGTTGACGTGCACGTTGCCGTCGGCGGCGTGGCCGAAGAGCCACGTGCGCGCCGCGGGCGCCACCGAGGCCACCAGGCCCGGCGCCTCGTCGACGAACGCCGCCAGCTCGTCGCCCGGGAGCGTCACGTCGAACTTGTGGGGCGCGCCGAGCCGCCCGATCGCCCCGGTGTGCTCCTCGCGGTAGCGCCACAGCTGGGCCCGGCGGGGGCCGTCGAGCGCCACCGCGGCGTCGAGCACGCCGTCGAGGTCGCCGACGACGTCGGCGAGCACCTCCTCCGGCCCGGCGGGGGCGGAGGCCTCGACCAGCAGCAGCGCCGGCGTGGTGACGCCGAGCGGCTCCGGCAGCCCGGTGGCCTCGCGCACGAGGTGCACGCCGGCCGCCAGCACCAGCTCGACCGCCTCGAGCCCCGGGAGCGCCCG
>DATAGR010000137.1:0-6280 GCA_036263575.1 Aquihabitans sp.
TGGCCCGGCGGATCCGCACCGACCCGTTCCTCGCGCCGATCGACGACGAGCCGGCGCCGAGGGTGCTGATGGTGACCGCCCGAGACGGCGTGGGGGAGCGGGTGACCGGGCTCGACGAGGGGGCCGACGACTACCTCGTGAAGCCGTTCGCGTTCGCCGAGCTGTCGGCGCGGGTGCGGAGCCTCCTGCGCCGTGACGCGGGCCGCTCCGGGGCCCGGCTGGTGGTCGGCGAGCTGGAGCTCGACACCGCCCGCTTCGAGGCCTCTCGCCGTGGCCGCCTGCTCGACCTCACCGCGAAGGAGTTCTCGCTCCTCCGGTACTTCATGGCCCACGCCGGCGAGGTGCTCAGCCAGGAGCGGCTCCTCGAGCACGTGTGGGACGAGAACGCCGACCCGCTCACCAACACGGTGCGGGTCACGGTCGGCACCCTGCGGCGCAAGCTCGTCCGCGACGACGACGTCGAGCCGCCCATCGAGACCGTCATCGGCGCCGGCTACCGGCTCCGCCCCGACGTCCTCCGCCCGGCCGGCGACGACGCCCGTGGTTGACGCCGGCGTCCCGTCGCGCGGGGTCGGGGAGGGGGCGACGCCGCCGATCGCACCGCCGCGACCGCCGGCGGAGGTGCCGGCGCCGAACCCGGCCGCGCCCGGCGGGCGCGTGCACCACCACACCGACGGCGAGCCGCTCGGCCGGTCCTCGCGCCGGATGGTCCAGCTGGCCGACGCGCTGCCCGACTGGGTCGGCTCGGTGCGCTTCCGCCTCACCGCCCTGTACTCCCTGGTGCTCTTCGGGCTGGCCGCGTTCATGGTGGCCGGGCTCTACGCGGTGCTCGCCAGCCGCCTCGACGACGAGCGCGTCTACGTGAACCGCGAGGTCACGACGGTCCAGGAGGTGCCGGGCGGGTTCCGCCTGACGCCCACCGAGATCCGGGCCGAGTACCGGTCCGTGGAGGCGCTCGCCAACGCCCGGGCGCTCAGCCTGCTGCGGACGTACTCGGCGTCGGCGCTCGTGCTGCTCTTCCTCGCCAGCCTCGCCGTCGGGTGGATGGTGGCGGGGCGCGTGCTGGCGCCCATCGGCCGCATCACGGCGGTCGCGCGCGACATCCAGGCGACCGACCTCTCGCGGCGCATCGCGCTCGGGGGCCCGCCCGACGAGCTGAAGGAGCTCGCCGACACCTTCGACGCCATGTTGTCGCGCCTGGACGACGCCTTCGACAGCCAGCAGCGCTTCATCCAGGAGGCGTCGCACGAGCTGCGCAACCCGCTGGCGGTCATCCGCACCAACCTCGACGTCGCGCTCGGCGACCCCGACGCCAGCGCCGACGAGCTGCGCCGCACCGGTGAGCTCGTCGGCCGCTCGGCCGAGCGCATGTCGCGCCTCGTCGACGACCTGCTCGTCTACGGCCGCCGCGGCGCACCGGCCCACGAGGTCGGCCCGCTCGACCTCGCCGAGGTCGTGGCCGAGTCGGCCGACGAGTTCCGGGCGCCGGCGCAGGTGCGCGACCTCGACGTCGTGGCCGAGGCCACCCCCGGTCTGGTTGTTCTCGGTGACCGCATCTCGCTGCGGCGTGCGGTGGCGAACCTGTTGACCAACGCCGTGCGGCTCGCGCCGACCGGCACCCGGGTGGTGGTGAGCGCCGGCCGGACCGATGACCGCGTCTGGCTGGCCGTGACCGACGAGGGCCCCGGCATCCCCGAGGAGCAGCGGCGCCTCGTCTTCCAGCGGTTCTGGCGGGGCAACGCCAGCGCGGCGCGCGACGACGGCCGCAGCGGGCTGGGCCTGGCGATCGTCGAGCAGATCGCCGCCGACCACGGGGGCACCGTGGAGCTCCGGGCCACCCCGGCCGGCGGCTCGGCGTTCACGCTGTGGCTACCGGCCGCGGCGACGGCCTGACGCACGCGTCGCCCGGCGTCCGAACCACCCGAACGGCGCGCGTCGCGCCTCGGAGGGAACCCGGAGGGGACGTTTACGGGCGCTTTCGAAGGACGTCCGTACCGTCGCCGCCGATGACCGACGAACGCCACGACCCCTCCCCGTCCCCCTGGTCGCCGAGCGCCCCGCGCTGGCCCGGATCGCCGACGGGCGCACCGAGCGCCAGACCCGACGCCCCGCCGATGCCGCCCACCGGTGCGCCCACCTGGTCGTCGCCCGCCGCCGGCGGTGCCGGCGAGCCGCCCCGCACCCCTCCGCCGCTCCCCGTGGCCCCGCCGTCCCCGTCGGCAGGTGGCCCGGCCGCCGGCCCGTCCCCGAGCGCGACGCCTCCCCGTCGCCGGGGCCGGGCCGGCCTCGCCGCCCTCGCCGTGGTGGCGACCTTCGCCGCCGGCGCCGCCGGCGTGGCCGTGGGCCGCGAGACCGTCGACGACGGCTCCCTGACGACCTCCGATGCCGGCGCCGCCCCCGGGCGGCCCGTCAGCACAGTGCCGGGCCCGGTCGACGCCGACGCCGAGGAACCGGCCGCCGCGGTGGCCGCCGCCCTGGCTCCCGCCGTCGTCCAGATCGAGACCGGCAGCGGGCTCGGCTCCGGCTTCATCTACGACGCCAGCGGGCTGGTCCTCACCGCCGCCCACGTCCTCGGCGACAGCGACCAGGTGGAGGTCCGCCTGGCCGACGGCTCGCGCCGCACCGGCGAGGTCCTGGGCTCCGACGACAGCACCGACGTGGCGGTCGTGCGGATCGACGCCGACGAGGACCTGCCGGTCGCCGTGCTGGCCACCGGCGTCGACCTCGAGGTCGGCCAGACGGCCGTCGCCATCGGCAGCCCCTTCGGCCTGGACCAGACCGTCACCGCCGGCATCGTCAGCGCTGTCGGCCGGTCGACCCAGACGCCGGGCGGCGTCATCCCCGCCATCCAGACCGACGCGCCGATCAACTCCGGCAACTCGGGCGGCGCGCTGGCCGACCGCCAGGGCCGGGTGATCGGGATCAACGACTCGATCATCACCGGCAGCCGGCAGGCGTCCGGCAACGTGGGCGTGGGCTTCGCCATCCCGATCGACATCGCCAAGGAGGTCGCCGACAAGATCGTGGCCGGCGAGTCCACCGAGGCCGGCTACCTCGGTGTCGGCGGGGCCGACGCCACCGGCGACCGGGTCGGGGCGGCCATCACCAGCGTCGAGCCGGGCTCGCCTGCCGCCGACGCCGGCCTCACCGAGGACGACGTGGTCACCCAGGTCGACGGGTCGAAGGTCAGCTCGATGATCGACCTGGCCGCTGCGGTGCGCACGAAGGCCCCCGGCGAGCAGGTGGTCCTGACGGTCGTCCGGGACGGCGACGAGCGCACGGTCGAGGTCACCCTCGGCGCCGCCCAGCGCGCCGGCCGCTGATCCGAGGCCCCCGACGCGGTCCCCGCGTGGGGGACCGCCGGGGGACCGGCGGGGAGGCGACCGGTAGGCTCGACCCCTCATGGACGCCGCCATCATCATCATCGTGCTCGCCGTGGCCCTGCTGGTCGGCGGCACCTTCCTGTTCGTCGCCCGCACCCGCCGGGCCCGCGGCCCGGAGCTCGAACCGCCGGTCACCGGTGGCGTCCTGGCCCCGCCGCGGCCGACCTCCCCGACGGCCCCCACCGATGCCGTGGTCGTCGACGAGGACGTCCCGGTCGACGTCGTGGAGGTCGAGCCCCCGGTCGTGGAGGCGCCGGTCGTCGAGGCCCCGCCGAAGCGCCCGTCGGTCCGCGAGCGCCTGGCGCGCGCCAGGGCCACGTTCGCCGGCTTCCTCGGCCGCTCCCGCATCGACGAGGAGACGTGGGAGGAGCTGGAGGAGGCGCTCATCCGCGCCGACCTCGGCGTCGCCCCCACCATGACCCTCCTGGAGGACCTGCGCACGCGCGTGAAGGACGAGGGCCTGGAGACGGGCGACCAGCTGGTCGTCGCCCTCAAGGAGGAGATGAAGCAGCGGCTGCAGGTCACCGATCGCAGCCTCCGCCTCGACGAGGGGCACACCAACGTCTGGCTGTTCGTGGGCGTCAACGGCGTCGGCAAGACGACCACGATCGGCAAGGTCGGCAAGCGCCAGGTCGCCGACGGGCACCGGGTCGTCATGGCCGCCGGCGACACGTTCCGCGCCGCAGCCGCCGAGCAGCTCGAGACCTGGGCCGGCCGGGCCGGCGCCGACCTCGTGCGGGGCGCCGAGGGCGGCGACCCGAGCGCCATCATCTTCGACGCCATCGAGTCGGCCGCCGCCAAGGGTGCCGACCTGGTCCTCGCCGACACCGCCGGTCGCCTGCACACCAAGGCGAACCTGATGGAGGAGCTGCGCAAGGTGCGCCGCGTCGCCGACCGCGACCCCGGCCACGTCACCGAGGTGCTCCTCGTCCTCGACGCCACCACCGGGCAGAACGGGCTGGTGCAGGCCCGGCAGTTCACCGAGGCCACCGAGGTCACGGGCGTCGTGCTCACCAAGCTCGACGGCTCGGCCAAGGGCGGCATCGTGTTCGCCATCCACTCGGAGCTCGGCATCCCCGTCAAGCTCGTGGGCCTCGGCGAGACGGCCGACGACCTCGTGGACTTCGACCCCGACGAGTTCGTCGAGGCCCTCTTCTCCTGAGCGGCGCCGTCGGCCCGGTCGGGCGGCGACGACCGGGCGGCGGCGACCGGGCGACCGCGAGCGGCGGGACCGCTAGGTTCGACGTCGCCGTCCACCCCCGTCCCGGGAGACCTCCGTGTTCAAGCTCATCTTCCTGCCGCTCCGCCTCGCCATCGGGTTCCTCAAGGTCTCCGGCCTCAAGGGCCTGGTGCTGATGGGGATCGGCGTGGGCGTCGGCCTGCTCATCGCGCCGCAGAAGGGCGAGCAGCTCCGGGCCCAGCTCCAGGCCCGCCTCGACGAGGTCCGCGCCGGGGGCCCGGCCGGAACGGCGGAGGTCGCCGGCGGTCAGCCGGTCGGCGCCCCGGCGATCGTCCCCGAGGTCTGACCAGGGCGCGGTCCCGGCGCATCGGGACCGTCGGAGCCGTCCGGTAGCATCGCTCCGCCATGTTCGAGTCACTCTCCGACCGCTTCGACGGGATCTTCAAGAAGCTCCGAGGCAAGGGCCGCCTCAGCGAGGGCGACGTCGACGACGTCCTCCGCGAGATCCGCCTCGCCCTCCTCGAGGCCGACGTCAACTTCACCGTGGTGCGCGGCATCGTGTCGCGCATCCGCGAGCGCGCCGTCGGCGCCGAGCTGCACGCGGCGCTGAACCCCGCGCAGCAGATCATCGACATCGTCCACCAGGAGCTGATCGCCACCCTGGGCGGCGAGACGATCCGGATCACCTACGCCCCCAAGCCGCCCACCGTCGTGTTGATGGCCGGCCTCCAGGGCTCGGGCAAGACCACCAACTCGGCCAAGCTCGCCCGTTGGTTCAAGGCCCAGGGTCGCAACCCCATGCTGGTGGGTGCCGACCTCCAGCGCCCCGCCGCCGTGCAGCAGCTGCGCACCCTCGCCGGCCAGGTCGACGTGCCGGTGTACTCGGCGCCCGACGACGTCGTGGCGTCGGGCCAGGGCGACCCGGTGGAGGTCGCCCTCGGGTGCCTCGCCGAGGCCCGCCGCCTCGGGCGCGACGTCGTCATCGTCGACACCGCCGGCCGCCTCGCCATCGACGCCGAGCTGATGGACCAGGTCCGTCGGATCTCCGACGCGACCAGCCCCGACTACACGTTCCTCGTGGTCGACGCCATGACGGGCCAGGACGCCGTCACCGTCGCCGAGAACTTCCACCAGACCCTCGCCCTCGACGGCGTGATCCTCACCAAGCTCGACGGCGACGCTCGCGGCGGCGCCGCCCTGTCGGTGAAGGAGGTCGTGGGCAAGCCCATCGCCTTCGCGTCCACCGGCGAGAAGCTCGACGAGTTCGACCTGTTCCACCCGGACCGCCTGGCCGGGCGCATCCTCGGCATGGGCGACATCCTCACGCTCATCGACAAGGCCAAGGAGGCCTTCGACGAGCAGGAGGCCGAGGAAGCGGCCACCCGCATGCTCGAGGGGCAGTTCACCCTCGAGGACTTCCTCGAGCAGATGGCCCAGGTGAAGAAGATGGGCAACCTCGGCAACCTCATGAAGATGATGCCGGGGGTCCCGAAGGAGCTCCGCAACACCGAGATCGACGATCGCGAGCTGGCCCGCATCGAGGGGATCATCCACTCGATGACGCCGGCGGAGCGGCGTGACCCCAAGGTGATCGACGGCTCGCGCCGCCAGCGCATCGCCGACGGCAGCGGCGTGACCACCTCCGAGGTGAACGCACTGCTCAAGCAGTTCGGCGAGATGCAGAAGATGATGAAGGGCATGGGCGGCATGCTCGGCG
>DATAGR010000138.1:0-1999 GCA_036263575.1 Aquihabitans sp.
CCTCGGGCACCTGAGCGGCGTCGCCACCCGCACCCGCGCCTTCGCGGACGCCGCCGCACCGCTGCGCGTGTGGGACACCCGAAAGACCACGCCCGGCCTGCGGTCGCTGGAGAAGGCGGCGGTGCGGGCCGGCGGCGCCCGCAACCACCGGGGCAACCTGAGCGACTGGGTGATGTTCAAGGACAACCACCTCACCGCACTCGGGATCGTCGAGGCGGTTCGCCGGGCGCGGGACGCCTGGCCCGGCCGCACCGTCCACGTCGAGTGCGAGCGCCTCGAGCAGGTGGTCGAGGCGCTCGAGGCGGGCGCCGACGCCCTCCTGCTCGACAACATGACGCCCGACGAGGTGCGGGCCTGCGTGCAGGTGGCCGACGACCACGCCGCCTCGGCCGGCACGCGCCGTGCGCTGCTCGAGGTCTCGGGCGGGATCACGCTCGAGACGGTCCGGGGCTACGCCGACACCGGGGCCGACGTGGTCTCGAGCGGGTCCCTCACCAACTCGGCGCCGGTGCTCGACATCGGCCTCGACATCACGGTGGCCTGACCGGTGCTGCTCACCATCGACATCGGCAACACCCAGACGGTCATCGGGCTGTTCCGCACGCCCGGCGGCGACGACGACGAGGCCGACGGCAACCGCCGGGCGGGTGCCAGCGCCGCGGAGGAGGACCTGGTCGACCACTGGCGCATCGCCACCCACGCCGACCGCACCTCCGACGAGCACGCCCTGGTGGTGCAGGAGTTCCTCGGCTTCCACGGCTTCTCGTTCGACGACGACGTCGACGGCATCGCCATCTCCTCGGTGGTCCCGCGCAGCACCGCGGCCTTCCGCGAGATGACCGAGCGCTACTTCGGCTTCCGCCCCGTCGTGATCGAGCCCGGCGTCCGGACGGGCATGCCGATCCTCACCGAGAACCCGCGGGAGGTCGGCGCCGACCGCATCGCCAACGCCGTCGCCGCCCTCGACCTCTTCGGCGGCCCCGCCATCGTGATCGACTTCGGCACCGCCACCACCTACGACGCCCTCTCGGGTAAAGGCGAGTACCTCGGCGGCGTGATCGCCCCCGGCGTCGAGATCAGCCTCGACGCCCTCTACACCCGGGCCGCGGCGCTGCGCCGGGTCGAGCTGGTCGAGCCCCGCAACATCATCGGGCGCACCACCGTCGAGTCCATCCAGGCCGGCGCCATCTTCGGTTTCGCCGGGCAGGTCGACGGGATCTGCCGCCGCCTGGCCGACGAGCTGGGCGGCTCGCCCCACGTCGTCGCCACCGGCGGCCTGGCCACGCTCATCGCCCCGTACACGACCGCCATCCAACGAGTCGAGCCGTGGCTGACGCTCCACGGCCTCCGGCTCGTCTTCGCCCGCAACGCCTGACCGCCCGGCGGCGCAGAGCGGAAGAGTTGGGTCCGACGGGGCGGCGGGAGGCAGGCTTGCTGGTCACCACGCCGCCGTGCCCCCAGCCGAAGGACCCCGTGACCGACCACGCCCCCGTGCCGTACCGATTCGAGCCTGATGCCACCGCGGCCGGGCTCGCGTCGACGTACGCCGGCCTGGAGCCGGGGGTCGAGACCGGCGACCGCGTGGTGGTGGCCGGGCGCCTCCTGCTGCGCCGGGGCCAGGGCAAGCTCGTCTTCGGCCAGCTCGCCGACGGCACCGGGCGCATCCAGCTGTTCGCCCCGGCGAACGAGACGCCCCGGTTCGAGGCCTTCGGCAAGCTCTCGCTCGGCGACTGGATCGGGGTCTCGGGCGAGGTCATGACCACGCGGAAGGGCGAGCTGTCGGTGAAGGTCCTGGACTGGACCGTGCTGGCCGAGGCCCGCCGCCCGTTCCCCGACAAGTGGCACGGCCTCTCGGACCCCGACACCCGGTACCGCCAGCGCTACGTCGACCTGTGGGTCACCGAGGAGGCCCGCCAGGCGCTCCAGCTCCGCTCCCGGCTGGTGTCGCTGACCCGGCGGTGGCTCGAGGACCGTGGCTTCACCGAGGTCGAGACGCCGA
>DATAGR010000139.1:0-3270 GCA_036263575.1 Aquihabitans sp.
CCTGTCGACCCTGGTCGCCGCCGTCACCGAGGCCGGCCTCGTCGACACGCTGAACGGCCCCGGCCCCTTCACGGTGTTCGCCCCGACCAACGAGGCGTTCGAGAAGATCCCGGCCGCCGACCTGGAGGCCGTGCTCGCCGACAAGGAGATGCTGACCAGCATCCTCACCTACCACGTCCTCCCCGAGCGCATCGAGAAGGAGGACCTCGGCGGTAGCTACACCACGGTGAACGGCGCCGAGCTCACCGTCGCCGGTGACTCGCCCGAGTTCGACGTGGCCGAGGGTGGCGCCACCGCCGTCTGCTCCGGCGTCCAGACCGCCAACGCCACGGTGTACCTCATCGACTCGGTCCTGATGCCCCCGGCCGCCTGACCGAGCCGACACACCACGAACACCCCCCCCGAACACGCTCGGGCCGGGTCACCAGGACTCCTGGTGGCCCGGCCCGAGTCGCGTCCGGGGTGCCGCCCGACCGCCCGTGCGACCGACGCCCGACCGAGGACCGACCGAGGAGGCAGCGATGGACCCGTCACCCGACCGACGTGCGACGATGCACCGCATGGCCGACTTCGACTACGACGTCCTGGCGGTGGGCTCCGGCTTCGGGGGCAGCGTGACGGCGCTCCGGGCCACCGAGAAGGGCTACCGCGTCGGCGTCCTCGAGGCCGGGCGCCGCTTCGACCGCACCACCCTCCCGACGAGCAGCTGGCAGCTCCGCCGCTTCCTCTGGGCGCCGAGGCTCGGGCTCCGCGGCATCCAGCGCATCACGCCTCTCAAGGACATCGCCGTGCTCTCGGGCGCCGGCGTCGGTGGCGGCTCGCTCGTCTACGCCAACACGCTCTACGAGCCGCTCGCCCCCTTCTACGTCGACCCGCAGTGGGGCGACATCACCGACTGGCGCTCCGAGCTGGCGCCCCACTACGACCAGGCCCGACGGATGCTCGGCGTGACCGAGACGCCGGCCGACACGCCGACCGATGCCTACATGCACGAGCTGGCCGATCGCCTCGGCGTGGCCGACACGTACCACCGCACGCCCGTCGGCGTCTTCTTCGGCACGCCGGGCGAGCGCGTGCCCGACCCCTACTTCGGTGGTGAGGGCCCGGACAAGGTCGGGTGCACGGGCTGCGGGAGCTGCATGGTGGGCTGCCGGGTCGGCGCCAAGAACACCCTCGACCGCAACTACCTGTACCTGGCCGAGAAGCGCGGCGCCACGGTCCACGCCGACACCCAGGTGACCGACCTCGAGCCGCTGCCCGGCGGCGGGTGGAAGGTCGTGACCCAGCGCCCCGGTGCGTGGGTCCGCAAGCGGACCCGCACGTTCACCGCCGAGAAGGTCGTGCTCTCCGCCGGCGTGCTCGGCACGGTGAAGCTCCTCCTCCGCCTTCGCGACGAGGGCCGCCTGCCGGAGCTCTCCGAGCGCCTGGGCGACGTCGTGCGCACCAACAGCGAGGCCATCGTCGGTGCGTCGGGGCCCACGGTGCGCCCGGAGCTGACCCAGGGCGTCGCCATCTCCTCGTCGATCCACCCCGACGCCGCCACCCACATCGAGCCCTGCCGCTACCCGCCGCGCTCGAACGCCATGGGGCTGCTGACCACCGTCCTCGTCGACGGCGGCGGCAAGGTGCCGCGCCAGGTCCGGTTCCTCGCCACGATCCTGCGCCACCCCGTGCGGTTCCTCCGGTCGCTGTCGGTGCGCAACTGGTCCGAGCGGTCGATCATCCTCCTGGTGATGCAGAGCAACGACAACAGCATCGCCCTGCGCCGCCACCGCCGCCTCGGCACGCTGGTCACCCGGGCCGGGCACGGCGACCCCAACCCGACCTACCTGCCGGTGGCCAACGACGCCGCCCGGGAGGTGGCCGACATGCTCGGGGGCGATCCGTGGGGCGCGTGGAACGAGACGCTCCTCGACGCCCCGACCACCGCCCACATCCTCGGCGGCTGCGCCATCGGGGCCGATCCCTCCGCCGGCGTCATCGACGCCTACCAGCGGGTGCACGGCTACCCCGACCTGTCCGTGGCCGATGGCTCGGCCGTGTCGGCCAACCTCGGCGTCAACCCGTCGCTCACCATCACGGCGATGACCGAGCGGGCCATGAGCCTGTGGCCGAACAAGGGCGAGGCGGACCCCCGCCCGGCGCCGGGCCAGCCGTACCGGCGGCTCGAGCCGGTCGCCCCCCACGCGCCGGCCGTGCCGGCCCACGCCCCGGCGGCGCTCCGGGCCCCCGGGGCACGGGCGACGGTCGACCGGTGATCGAGGTCCTGCTGGTCGCCGCCGGCGTCGCCGCCACCGTGATGGTGATCACGTGGCTCGTCAGCCTGCGCGCCCGCGACGCCAGCATCGTCGACCTGGTGTGGGGGGCGACGTTCGTGATCGTCGCGTCGGCCGTGGCGATCGTCGGCGACGGTGCCCCGGCGCGGCGCGTGCTGCTCGCCGTGCTCGTCGGCGTCTGGGGCGTCCGCCTCTCGGCGTACCTGGCCCGGCGCAACCTGGGCCACGGCGAGGACTACCGGTACCGGGCCATGCGCGAGCGCCACGGCGCCCGCTTCGGGCTGGTGAGCCTCGTCGTGGTGTTCGGGCTGCAGGGCGTGCTGGTGTGGGTCGTGTCCCTGCCGGTGCAGCTCTCGGCCACCGCGGCGTCGCCCCGGGGCCTCGGGCCGCTCGCGTTCGTCGGCGTGCTCGTGTGGGCCGTCGGCTTCGGGTTCGAGGCGGTCGGCGACGCCCAGCTCGGCCGGTTCAAGCGCGACCCCGCCAGCGAGGGCCGGGTCATGGATCGCGGCCTCTGGCGCTACACGCGGCACCCGAACTACTTCGGCGACTTCTGCGTGTGGTGGGGGATCTTCCTCGTCGCGGCCGAGACGGGTCCCGCCCGGGTCGGGGTCGTCGGCCCGCTCGTGATGTCGTTCCTGCTGCTGCGGGTCTCGGGCGTCGCCATGCTCGAGCGGACGATCGGCAGCCGCCGCCCCGGCTACGCCGACTACGTGGCTCGCACCAGCGCCTTCTTCCCCCGCCCGCCGCGCCGCCCGGCCCCCCTGGAGGCCTGAGCCGGTCTACTCGTGGATCTGCTGGGCGAGGTAGTTCTCGACGCCGATGGTGGCGATCACGTTGAGCTGGCCCTCGAGCCAGTCGGCGTGGCGCTCCTCGTCGACCAGGCGGTGCTCGAGCAGCTCGCGGGTGCCGTTGTCGCCCTTGGCGACGGCGAGGGCGACGCCCCGGTTGTAGCGCTCGATCGCCTCGGCCTCGGTGGCCAGCTCGAGGCGCAGCT
>DATAGR010000140.1:0-3531 GCA_036263575.1 Aquihabitans sp.
GTCGAAGTCGCGCTGGTCGTGGGCGGGCACGGCCATGATGGCGCCGGTGCCGTAGCCCATGAGCACGTAGTCGGCCACGAAGACCGGCACGGCCGCGCCGTCGACCGGGTTGGTGGCGTACGTGCCGGTGAAGACGCCGGTCTTGGCCCGCGCATCGGCCTGGCGGTCGAGGTCCGAGCGCCGGGCGGCGGCGGCCACGTAGGCCGAGACGGCGGTGGCCGGCGTGTCGGCGCCGCCGGTCCACGAGGCGGGGACGCCGTCGGGCCACGGTCCCGGCGCGGTCAGGTCGCCCACGAGCGGGTGCTCGGGCGCCACGACCACGTAGGTGGCGCCGAAGAGGGTGTCGGGCCGGGTCGTGAACACCCCGAGGTCGCCGGCCGGCGTGGGGAAGCGGACGCGCGCGCCGGTCGAGCGGCCGATCCAGTTGCGCTGCTGGGACTTGATCGCGTCCGACCAGTCGAGGCCGTCCAGGTCGTCGATCAGGCGGTCGGCGTAGGCCGTGATCCGCAGCATCCACTGCTCCATCGGCCGGCGGTACACCGGGAAGTTGCCGCGCTCGGAGCGGCCGTCGGCCGTGACCTCCTCGTTCGACAGCACCGTCCCGAGGCCGGGGCACCAGTTCACCGGCACCTCGGCCAGGTAGGCGAGGCGGTGGGCGTTCAGCACCGCCCGGCGGCCCGACGCGTCGAGGTCGGCCCACGCCGCCCCCGTGGGGTGGGTGCCGGGTGCCGGCTCCCGGGTGCCGGCGTCGAGCTCGGCCTCCAGCTCGGCCACCGGACGGGCCCGGCCGGCCTCGGCGTCGTACCAGGAGTGGAAGATCTGCAGGAAGATCCACTGCGTCCACCGGTAGAAGTCGACGTCGGTCGTCGAGACCGAGCGGCGCATGTCGTAGCCGAGGCCCAGGCGGCGGAGCTGGCGGCGCATGTTGGCGATGTTGCGCTCGGTGGTGGTGCGGGGGTGGGTGCCGGTCTGGAGGGCGTACTGCTCGGCCGGCAGGCCGAACGCGTCGTAGCCCATGGTGTGCACGACGTTGTGGCCGGTCATCCGCAGGTAGCGGGCGAAGACGTCGGTGCCGATGAACCCCAGGGGGTGGCCGACGTGGAGGCCGACGCCCGACGGGTACGGGAACATGTCGAGGACGTACTGCTTGGGGCGGTCGGCGACGGCCTCGAAACCCTCCGACAGGTCACCGACGGGGTTGGGGGCGTGGAACGTGCCCTCGGCCTCCCAGCGGTCCTGCCACCGACCCTCGATCTCCTGGGCGAGCGCGGCGTCGTAGCGGTGCGTGGGCAGGTCGGACGCCGGCTCGGAGGTGGTCGGATCGGCCATGGTGCGACGGTACCCCGCCGCCCTCGCCGCCCCGAAGGCCGAACGGGGTAACCCGGGCGTCGGCGGGCAGGTCGGACCTCCGTGCCCACCATCCCCTCCCGCCTCCGCACCCCCCAGCGCCTCGACGGCGTCGTCACCTTCATCGATGGGGACGACGCCGAGCCCGTGGCCTGGTCGGTGGTCCACCACGAGGCCCGGGGCATCGCCGTCGGCCTGGCCGGGCGTGGCGTGGGCCCCGGCGACCACGTCGCCCTGCTCGGGCCGACCACCCGGGACCTCGTCACCACCATCCAGGGCGTGTGGTTGGCCGGCGCCACCGTGGTGGTCCTCCCGCTGCCCATGCGGATGTCGTCGATCGAGGAGTTCGTCGCCCAGACCCGGCGGCGGGTGCTCGGGGCCGACACGAAGCTCCTGGTCGTGGACCCCGAGCTGGCGCCCTTCCTGGCCGCGGAGCCGGGCGACCCGACGATGGTCGGCTACGACGACCTCCGCGGCGATCCCGAGGCGTGGGTGCCGCCCGCCGACGACCCCGACGCGCTGGCCATCCTGCAGTTCACGAGCGGCTCCACGTCCGACCCGAAGGGCGTGATGCTCCCGCACCGGGCCGTGCTCGCCAACGTCGACGCCATCGCCGAGGCCCTGCGGCTCGATCCCGAGACCGACGTCGCCGTCTCCTGGCTGCCGCTCTACCACGACATGGGCCTGGTGGGGATCCTGACCTCGGCCATGCTCCGGCGCGTCGACCTCGTCCTGGCCGGGCCGCAGACGTTCATGGCCAGCCCCTCGCGGTGGGTCCAGTGGCTCTCGGACCACCGCGGCACCATCACCGCCGGCCCCAACTTCTCGTGGGTCCTGGCGGCTCGGGCCATGAAGCGCCTCGACGGGCTGGACCTGTCGCCGCTGCGGGTCGGGCTGAACGGCGCCGAGCCCGTCGATCCCCAGGCCGTCGAGGCGCTGGTGGCCGCCGGCGAGCGCCACGGCCTGCGCGCCGGCGCCGTCTTCCCCGCCTTCGGCATGGCGGAGGTGTCGATCGCCGGCACCTTCCCCGAACCCCTGTCGGGGCTGCGGGTCGACGCCGTCGACCTCCGCGTCCTGGAGACCGAGCGCTACGCGGCCCCGGTGGACCGCGACGCCCCCGGCGACGCCGGCGTGAAGCTCTTCGCCCGCCTGGGCCGGGCGGTGCCGGGCCTCGAGATCCGCGTCGTCGACCCGGAGTCCGGTGCGGTGCGAGCCGAGCGCGAGGTCGGCGAGCTGCAGATCCGTGGCACGTCATTGATGACCGGCTACTACCGCAACCCCGAGGCCACCGCCGCCGCCTTCGACGGGGAGTGGCTCCGCACCGGCGACCTCGCCTACCTGCTCGACGACGAGCTCGTGCTCTGCGGCCGCATCAAGGACGTCATCATCGTCGCGGGCCGCAACGTCTTCCCCGAGGACGTCGAGCGCAGCGTCGCCGAGATCGAGGGCGTCCGGGCCGGCAACGTCATCGCCTTCGGGGTCGAGCGCCGTCGCCGTGAGGGCGTCGTCGTGGTCGCCGAGGCCCGGTCGGAGGACCTCGGCTCGGTCCGCTCGGTCGTGGAGGCCCGGGTGCGCGACGTGCTCGGCCTGGCCGCCGACGACGTCGTCCTCGTCGAGCCCGGTTCGCTGCCGAAGACCAGCAGCGGCAAGCTCCAGCGCTCGCTCTGCCGAGACCGCTACCTCGGCGAGGCCCTCGAGCCCGTCTGACGCCGTTCTGGTGGTCAGGTCCCGGGGGCATGGCCGAGGCGGCTCGCTCGCTGGCTAGCGTGGACGAGCCGGCGGTGCGCGCCGCCCCCGGACCCCTCTGCCAACCAAGGACCCGCATGCCTCCCGACCTGCGTTCCCACGCCGAGCTCCGGATCCCCTCGGATCCCCGCCTGCTCCGGGTGGCGCGGGTGACCGCGGCGGCCCTGGCGGCCGAGCTGCCGTTCACGGTGCAGGACATCGAGGACCTGCGGGTGGCGGTCGACGAGCTCGCGGCGGCCGTGATCGACGGCTGCGGGCCCGACGGCGTGCTCGACCTCAGCTTCGCGGTCGACGGGGACCGCCTGCAGGTCACCGGCCGGGTGCCGGGCGCCGGGGAGCCGGCGCAGCTCCACCCGGTCGCCGTGGACCTGCTGGGCCTCGTGGCTGACGGCCACCAGCTCGGCACCGACGGCGACGACCGCATCTTCACGTTCTCCA
>DATAGR010000141.1:0-4169 GCA_036263575.1 Aquihabitans sp.
GCTCGGGATCGGCGCCGGCGGCTACGCGCTCGACGTCAGCGACGGCGACGCCGTCGCCGCGCTGGTGGAGGCCGTCGAGCGCCAGGTCGGCCCGATCGACCTGTTCGTGTCGAACGCCGGCATCGGCTCGGGCGCCGGCATCGATGCCGACGACGCGAGCTGGGACCGCATCTGGCGGGTCAACGTCCTCGCCCACGTCCACGCCGCCCGCGCCGTGCTCCCCTCGATGCTCGCCCGCGGCGAGGGGTACCTGCTCTCGACCGCCTCGGCCGCCGGCCTGCTCAGCCAGATCGGCGACCTGCCGTACTCCGTCACCAAGCACGCCGCCGTCTCGGTCGCGGAGTGGCTGGCGATCACCTACGGCGACCGCGGCATCAAGGTGTCGTGCCTGTGCCCGCAGGGCGTCCGCACCGACCTGCTCGCGGGCGCCATGGGCGAGGCCTCGGTGCAGACCGTCGTGGCCCAGGGCCTCATCGACCCGCCCGACGTCGCCGCCGCCGTCGTGGCCGGCCTGGCCGAGGAGCGGTTCCTGATCCTCCCCCACCCCGAGGTGGCCGACTACTACCGCCGTCGGGCCTCCGACCCGGACCGCTGGATCGCCGGGATGCAGCGCCTCCAGGCCCGCATCCTCGGCGCCGTGGGCGACGAACCGGTGGGCGGGCCGGGCCGGCCGTGAGCCGTCGCACCTCGCCGATCGACGACGGCCTGGCCCGCCTCGGCCTGGAGATCGGCCAGATCGTCCGCTACCAGGGCACGGTCGACAAGCGCGCCCACGACGGCGTGGTCCTCCGACTCGAGCGCGACGGCTCGGTCGGCCTGCGCGACGACCGGGGCCGGGCCCGCGCCATCGCCGTCGAGGCCATCGAGGTGCGCGTCATCGGGCCACGGGGCGGCGAGCAGTGGATCCCGCTGACCGAGGCCGGCGGCGGCCTCCAGCTCGGCCTCTTCTGACCGCGACCCGGCCTCAGCCGGGGTCGTCGGCGGCGGCGCGCAGGTGCGCAGCCAGCTCCGCCAGCGGGACCCGGGCGTTCAGGCCGCTGGTCGACGGCAGGACGTACACCGGGGTGTCGCCGAGTGGCTCGGGCTGCCAACCCACCGTGGCCCGGCGGTCGACGGCCGTCCGCCAGCCGACGAGGCCGACCACCGCCACCGCGGCGGGGCGCAGCCAGGCGCACAGGCGCGCCAGCCGGTCGACGCCCGCCCGGTACTCGGCAGGACGGAGGTCGGCCGCACGGGGCGTGGCCCGCTGCACCAGGTCGGTCATGCCCACGCCGTCGACCCGGGCGAGGTGGCGGGGCTGGCGGTCGCGCGTCGCCAGGCCGGCCGCGGCGAGCGCCCGCCAGAACCGGTTCGAACCGGTGACGTAGCCCACGCCGGCGTCGGCGGCGTGCAGCGACGGGTTGAGCCCGCAGCACAGGAGGCGCAGGCCCGGACCGACGTGGTCGGGCAGGGCGCGGAGGGCGGTGGCGGTCAGCTCGATGCGGTGGTGGTCGTCGCCGATGGGGACCAGCTTCAGGGCGTCGACGGCGAAGCCGGCGCCGGCCACGACGTCGGCCAGGTGATCCGGCGCCCACCACGTGAACAGGCGGCCGGCCAGGTCGTCGCCCGAGTCGGGCGCGGACACCTCCTCGACCGTCGGGCCGCCCTCCGGCGTGGCGAAGACGGTGAGGTCGAAGCGCCCACCCACCTGCAGGACCCGGTGCACGTCGGCCAGCGCGAGGGGCAGCTCGGCGGCCGGCACGTGCTGGTGGGCCTTCGACGCCCAGACGGCCGAGAAGGCACCTCGGCCGAACGGCAGGTCGACGAGGTCGGCCTGCACGGCGGGGACCTCGGCGTGGTCGGCCGTCGCCGCCGCCACCATGGCGTGGGCGGCGTCGAGGGCGACGGCCGGACGGCCGAGCAGCGGCAGGTAGTGGCCCGGGCCGCAGCCCAGGTCGAGGCGCAGCACGCCCTCCGGGACGGCGTCGGCGAAGGCCTGCACCCGCCCCTCGCCCTGCACGCCGCGGCGGACGGCGTAGGTGCGGCCCTCGCGCTCGTAGATGTCGACGGTGGCCCGGTGCACGGCACGGTTCTACCGGCTCGACGGCTCCCGCTGCGGCCCCGTTCGCGGCCCGTGGCAGCTGGTGTTTCCCGAACTTTCACCGAACATGGTGTGATCCTCGCTCTCGCGGGTGCTTCACTGGCCCGATGGCCCGCCGCACGAAGATCATCGCCACCATCGGTCCCGCGTCCGATTCGGAGGCCATGATCAAGGACCTCGCCGAGGCGGGGATGGACGTCGCACGGATCGGCCTCGCCCACGGCTCGCTCGACGAGGCCATCGAGAAGTTCCGCCGGGTCCGGCGGGTGGAGGCCTCGCTGGGTCGGCCGATCGGGACCATGATCGACCTGCCCGGCCCCAAGGTCCGGGCCGGCACCATGCCCGACGGCGGGCTCAACGTGAACCAGGGCGAGGTCATCCACCTCACGCCCGGCAACGAGCCCTCCACCTCGTCGATGATCAACGTCGACCACGAGGGCCTGCTGACCGACCTGCACGTCGGTGACAAGGTCGCGTTCGGCGACGGGCTCGTCGTCGCCGAGGTCATCGATCGGGTCGGCGACCACCTCGACGCCCGGCTCACGCACGGCGGCTGCCTCCAGGGCCGACCCGGCGTGCACATCCCGTCGGACCGCCTCCGCATCCCCTCCCCCACCCCCGACGACCTCCACAAGCTGGACGCCTTCATCGAAGAAGGCGTCGACATGGTGGCGGTGTCGTTCGTCCGCTCGGCCCACGACGTCCGCCGGGTGGGCGTGGAGCCGCACCCCCGCGGCCCGCTCGTGATCGCCAAGATCGAGACCCGTGCGGCGGTCGACAACCTGGACAGCATCATCGAGGCCTCCGGCGGCGTGATGATCGCCCGTGGCGACCTGGGCGCCGAGATGCCGATCGAGGAGCTCCCGCACCTGCAGAAGCGCATCCTCGAGCGCTGCATCACCCTCGGCCGGCCGGCGATCACCGCCACCCAGATGCTGGAGTCGATGGTCGCGGCGCCGTCGCCCACCCGGGCCGAGGCCTCCGACATCGCCAACGCGGTGTTCGACGGCTCCAGCGCCCTGATGCTCTCCGGCGAGTCGGCCATCGGCCACGACCCCGTCAACGCGGTGGCCACCATGGCGCGCATCGCGGCGCGCGCCGACGACGAGTTCGACTACGACGCCTGGGGCGCCAAGGTCCACAAGATCGCCTCGACGCTCCAGCCCCACGTCGACGACACCGTCACGCTGTCGATGACCAACGCCGCCTGGCGGGCGGCCAACGAGGCCGGCGCCAGCGCCATCATCTGCATCACCCGGACCGGGTACACCGTGCGGTCGATCGCCCGCTTCCGCCCGCAGGCCAAGATCCTCGGCTTCTCGACCGACCCCCAGGCGGCCCGGCAGCTCACGCTCAGCTGGGGCGCCACGCCCATGCACCTGGACGTCGGCCTCCAGGCCGACGACGCCGTCCGGCGTGCGGTCGAGACCGCACGCGAGTGCGGCGAGATCCGCCGGGGCGACCTGGTGGCCGTCCTCTCCGGGTCGCGCGAGTACCCGGGTCAGGCCACCGACACGCTGCGCCTGATCCCGATCAAGTAGCCGCTCCGGCCGGCAGGTCGGTGATCACGAAGAGCAGGCGGCCCCGGCACGTCTCGGCGCCGTCCACCGATGCCCGCCCCCGGCCCCACCCGCCCCGGCCACCGAGGCGCTCGATCTCGACCTCGAGGAGCAGCTCCTCGCCGGGCGCGACCGGGCGGCGGAACCGGACCTCCTCCACCCCGCCGAAGAGGGGCAGGCGCCCGGCGTGGTCGGGGTGGGCGAGGACGGCGATGGCGCCGGCCTGGGCCAGCGCCTCGAGCTGGAGCACGCCGGGCACGATCGGGTTGCCCGGGAAGTGCCCGGCCAGCCACGGCTCGTCGCCCCCGATGCGCCAGCGTGCGGTGACGGCGACGCCGGGCTCGCAGCGCTCCACCCGGTCGACGAAGCGGAACGGGGGGCCGTGCGGCAGCAGCGCGACGGCTGCGTCGAGCGGGGCGGCCGCCGGGTCGTCGGCGGTGGGCGGCGGCGGGGTCGGATCGGCCATGGGCCCTTCGACCGACCCGACGGCGCCGACGTCACACGACGGACAACGGCAGGTCACGGCGTTA
>DATAGR010000142.1:0-4478 GCA_036263575.1 Aquihabitans sp.
TCTCGATGGTCGACCAGCCCGAGCAACTCGCCGCCACCATCGTGGAGTTCCTGGCCGCCACGGCCCCGGCCCGCAACGCGGCCTGATCGGCGGGGCAGGCGGGCCGGTCCCGGGAGGCGGTCAGGTCGGTCGACGGGCGTCGTCGATCAGCCGGGCCAGGACGGCGATCTCCGCCGCCGGCCGGGTGCGCTCGGCCCGTACGAGCGCGTCGAGGGTCAGGCCCACCAGGGCCGCCCCCACGACCCGCCCGATGCCCCGGCGAGATCGGGCTGGGACACCGAGGGCCGTCATGGCGGCGTCGACGCTCGCCATCCACCGGTCGGCCACCCGGGTCGCGGCGGCGCCGAACGCCGCGGGGTCGCGGGTCCCCAGGACGTCGATCTCGAACAGCAGTGCCATGGCCTGCCGAGCGGCTGGGTCGGTGAAGAGCGCCCAGCACGCGTCGAGCCACGCCTTCGAGGACCGCGGCGGGCGGTCGAGGTCGATCGGTGGCATCAGCGCGACGAGGCCGTCGGCGGCCCGCCCGGCGACCTCCACGATCAGCTGCTCCTTGGTGCCGAAGTAGTAGAGGAGCATGCGGTCGCTCGTCTGCAGCGCGCTCGCCAGCGGGCGGAGCGACAGCTCCGCGAAGCCATGGTCGAACACCCAGGCGACGGCGCCGTCGAGGAGCTCGTCACGTCGGTCGGCCACCGGGCGATCCTAGGTGCTGTAGCGGTCGCTACAGGCGGGTGGTGCGGGTGCGGTGCGCCGTGCGGGCTTCAGCGCGCCTGGCCGGACGTCGGCGACACCCGCATGGGCGTGGCGTCGACGGCCACGAAGTCCGAGCCGCGGATGCGGCGGAGGGCCTGCAGGTCGTCGTTCTGCCACCGGGGGTCGGGCACGCCGCTCATGTACCAGGCCGAACCGTTGTTGGCGACGATCCCGCCGTAGGTCTTGAGCGCCCGGATGATCGGTCGGACCGAGGCGGGGAACGTGGCCTCGTCGACGGTGGCACGGAGCCGGAACCGCTGCCCCATGGCCGGCGCGTCGAGGCTGGTGGTCGAGCCCGCCTGGTGCGTGGCGGGCCAGGTGGAGGCCCGGCGCGACACCGGCACGGTCATCCGGATGGCGTGGTCGATCCTCCCTGACGCCACCTCGTCGTAGCGGACCAGGCCGGGCAGGATCGGCAGCCCGGCGGCGTCGGCCGAGGTCCACCCCGCCGGCCGCAGGGCGTTGGCGCGGAGGTCCCACATGGCACCGGATCCGGCTCGCCACGCACCGCCGGGCAGGGGGTGGGCGTCGAAGAGCTCGTAGAGCGTGCAGCTGCCGGCGTCGACCACGAGGACGTGGCGGTCGCCGTCGCTCGCCGGACCGCCCTCGATCGGCGGGTTCGCCGGGATCGGGTACGGGCCGGGGTCGCTCTCGTCGTCGTAGTCGAACGTCACCTGCACCTTCGGCTGGCTCGCAGGCACGACGACGTACGGGATGCCGATGGGGCCGCCGTCCCACTCGCCCGAGCCGAAGTCCGCCTTCAGCGCGCTGGCGGCACCCACCGTCTGCACCAGCTGCGTGCTGTTCGGCAGGGTGGGCAGCGAGGCGACCGAGCGGTGCCAGTGGCTGTCGGCCGGGAACATGGGGCAGCGGGTGCCGGGCACCTGCGGACCGCAGGAGGCGAGGACCGCGGCCACGGCCGCCGCCGTGTCTGCGATCGGGATCCGCCGCCGGAGTGCTCGCACCCCACCACCATCGGCCGGTTCGGCCCGCGCCCCGAGCGAGATGAGCCGGACGGCCCATGCCGCCCGGACCGAGCTCACCAGTAGGTGGCGCAGGGACGGATCTCGATGGCCCCGCCCAGGCGGGCCGCCGGGACCGTGGCCGCCACCGCGACGGCCCCGGCGAGGTCGTCGGCCTGCAGCACGAAGTAGCCGCCCACGGCGGCATCGGTCCCGATGACCGGGCCGTCGGTGGTGACCGCCTCGCCGTCCACGACCCGCACGGTCGTGGCGTCGGCCGGCAGCCCGAGCGGCGGTCCGGGGGTCAGGCCCTCGGTCGCGTTGAGCGCGCGGTAGTCCCGGTAGATCGCCTGCTGCTCGTCCTCGGACAGGGTCGCCCAGCGCTCGGGGTCGCTCGGCAGGGGCGTGGTGCCCTGGTAGATCAAGCACACGAAGTCCATCGGTCGCTCCTCGTCGGCACCTCGGCGACCACGTCGGCCGCGGGCGAGGTGTTCGTCCGTCGGAGCCCACGACCCCTTGGGCGTGGCGAACGTGACCGCCGGCGTCGGATCGCTCAGCGGTGCTCCGGGGTTGGGGAGGTCCGGGCGGCAGCCGGCGTCCCAGGCGGCGCGCTGGTTGCCGTGGGCGGGAACCCACCGGCGCACAGGACGCGAGCCGGTGCAGGAGGTTCCACATCACGAAGGTGGTGCTGCGGTCCTACGCCGTCACGAGCCGGGTCTGGAACGACTCCGCCAGGAGCGTCCCGGACGTGTCGGTGATGCGGCCGTGCTCGACGGCGAGGCCGCCGGCGCTGTTGCGGATCTCGAAGTCGCCCACCAGCCACTCGCCCTCGGCGAGCGCAGGCCCGGTCCGGTGGACGTGGGTGGTGAGGTCGACGCTCACCCCACCGGCCGGCGGCTCCAGGCGGGCGAACGCCGGGGGCGGGAACGCGTCGGACGCCATGGCCAACCAGGCGGCGTCGACGGGGCGGGGTTCGAGGGGCCGCACGTAGCCGGTGGTCCGGGCCCGGTCGACGTCGAAGGGCAGGCGGGCGGGGTCGAATCGGAGCTCGAAGCGCGCGAAGTTCCTCAGCTGCTCGAGCGGCGGCACGAACGGCACGCACGCCTCGGGCGGTGGCAGGTCGAGCGGTCGCTGCTCGGCCCACTCGGTCCCCGAGCGCTCGTCGGCGAGGGTCAGCCGGCTCGTGACGAGGATGCGACCGCGCTGGACGACGTCGGCGACCACCGTCGAGAACGAGCGGCCCTGGCGCACGCCGGTGAGCACCAGCTCGGCCGGACCGGGCCGGCCGATGCGCAGGAAGCTCGTGGTCGTGGTCCGCACCGACCGACCGGGGACGAACCGCTCGGCGCCGGTGACCGCGACGGCGCACAGGTAGCCGCCGTGGATGCCCACGAGGGAGGACCAGCCGGCGTCGAGGTCGACGGCGAAGGCGCCGTCCCGCCCCTCGATGGGCACCAGCGCCGTCGTCCGGTCGAAGTCGGTGGCCGGTCCGGTCAGCAGTTCCGTCATGCCGAGCAGCGTGCCACGGTCAGTTGCATGACGCAACCTCATGCCGGCGATGCACGCTCGCCTCGCATCAGGCACGGTGTGGGCGCCGGCGCCGCTGCGGCCGGCGCACCGAGGAGGAGACGATCGCGATGGACGACGACCTGCGGCAGCGCCGCCTCGACGTGCTCGAGCGCCACTTCACGTCCGAGGTCGAGCACGACTGGGACACCTGCATCGCCACGTTCTCTGCGCCCCGCTACGAGATCGTGCCGACGGGCCAGGTCCACGACGGCGAGGAGGCGGTGCGGGCGTACCACCTCGCCCAGCGCGCCGCCTTCCCGGACCAGCGCCAGGAGCACGTCGTGTTCCACGTCGCCGATGACGACACCGTGATCTCGGAGTTCGACCTGGTGGGCACCTGCACCGGCGAGTTCCTCGGCCTGCCACCCACCGGCAAGTCCTTCCGGGTCCCCACCATCGCCGTGTTCACCTTCGACGAAGGCGCCGGCATCACCAACGAGCGTGTGTACCTCGACGCCATGACCCTCCTCCGCCAGATCGGCCACGCCGAGGACCTCGCCCCGCTCCTCGGCCAAGCCTGAGCTCGCTCGGGCGGACGAGCGATCAGCGGAGCGGCGTGGCGGCGATGAGGTCGGCCAGGACCGCCATCTCGGGGCCGGCGGCGAACCGGTTGCGCCACGTGGTGCGCTCGGCGGCGGTCGGGGCCCGGCCCCACCAGATGCGGAACGTGCGGGTCACGAAGGCGTCGACGAGCTCGGTCCGGCCGAGGAGCTCGGCGGCGATCTGCTCTCGCGTGGCCCCCGCCGCGGTCCGCTGCCGGGCCAGGTCGAGCGCCGCCTGCGGCACCGCGCCGGCCTGCTCCGCGGCGTAGATGCCGGCCACGAACGCCTCCGTGCTGGCGCCGATGCGGATCCGGAAGGCGGGCGTGCCGTAGAGGGCGGCCCGCAGCGCCCGGGGTTGCCGTCCTGCTCGCAGCCGCGTCAACCACAGGTCCCGCGAGCCGACCGTCGGCCGAGCACCGGTGATGCGCACGTACTCGGCGTCGATGAACCGCTTGCGCGCCTCCGCGGAGGCGAGGATCGGCGCCGCCGCGCTGCGCCGACCGGCGACCGTGCCCGACTTCGCCGAGAGGTCGGCCAACGTGGCCTCGCCGGGGAGGCGACCGAGCGTCTCGGTGAACAGGCGGGCGACGGAGCGGTCACGGGCCGACGACGCGCAGTCGCCGCCGCCCTGCCACTGGTCCTGCACGATCACGAC
>DATAGR010000143.1:0-6491 GCA_036263575.1 Aquihabitans sp.
CGAGCTGGGCCCGCCCGCTGGGCGTCGGGAACGTGCCGGAGTCCCGGGGGCCGTTCGGCAGCACGAAGCCGCCCGGTTCGCGCACCCGCCGGTTGAAGTCGGTGAAGCCGGGCACCACCGCCTCGATGTGGTCACGGATGACGTCGTAGTCGGCCTCCATGGCGTCCCAGTCGACGCCCCCGCCGTCGGGCAGCGCCCGGCGGGCCAGTCCGCACACGATGGCCACCTCGCTGCGCAGCTCGGGCGACGCCGGCTCGAGGCCGCCCACCGAGGCGTGCACCATGCTCATCGAGTCCTCGACGGTGACGCGCTGGGGCCGTCCGCCCGTGGTGTCCCGGTCCGTGCGCGCCAGGCACGGCAGGATCAGCGACGCCTGGCCGCCCACCACGTGCGAGCGGTTCAGCTTGGTGCTG
Source organism: Aquihabitans sp. (assembly GCA_036263575.1). Lineage (GTDB taxonomy): Bacteria > Actinomycetota > Acidimicrobiia > Acidimicrobiales > Iamiaceae > Aquihabitans. Next base: position 414 of record DATAGR010000143.1, read on the forward strand.
ACCTGCACGGTGAGGCGGCAGCCGCCGAGGGCACGGGCGGTGGCGTCGGTGTCGGGTGCGGCCATGAGGAAGTTGCCGCCCATGGCGAAGAAGACGTCGACCTCGCCCCGCTGCATGGCCTTGATCGCCTCGACGGTGTCGTGGCCGGGGACCCGTGGCGGCTCGAAGTCGAACTCGGCGGCGAGGGCGTCGAGGAAGGCGTCGGTGGGCTTCTCGTAGATGCCCATCGTGCGGTCGCCCTGCACGTTGCTGTGGCCGCGCACGGGGCAGACGCCGGCGCCGACCTTGCCGATGGAGCCCCGCAGCAGCAGCGTGTTCACGACCTCGCGGATGGTGGCGACGGCCTGGCGGTGCTGGGTGATGCCCATGGCCCAGCACACGATGATCCGCTCGTTGGTGGCGACGAGCTCGGCGAAGCGCTCGACCTCGGCCCGGTCGAGCCCGGTGGCGGCGAGGAGCTGGTCCGGGTCGACGGCGTCGAGGTGCGTGACGAGGTCGTCGAGGCCCTCGCACGAGGCGTCGAGGAAGGCGTGGTCGAGCACGTCGCCGCGCTCGCGGTCGAGCTCGACCAGCCGGCGGTTGACGTACTGGAAGAGGGGCAGGTCGGCGCCCACCTTGACCTGCAGGTACTCGTCGGCGATCGCGGTACCGCGACCGAGCAGGCCACCGGCCCGCTGCGGGTTGTCGAAGCGCAGGAGGCCGGCCTCCTTGAGCGGGTTGATCGCCACGACCGTGGCGCCGCGCTCCTTGGCCTGCTCGAGGGCGCTCAGCATCCTCGGGTGGTTCGTGCCCGGGTTCTGGCCCATGACCACGATGAGGTCGGCGGCGTGGACGTCGGCGAGCGTGACGCTGCCCTTGCCGATCCCGATGGTCTGCTGCAGGGCGACCCCGCTCGACTCGTGGCACATGTTCGAGCAGTCGGGCAGGTTGTTGGTGCCCAGCTTCCGCACGAGCAGCTGGTAGGCGAAGGCGGCCTCGTTGCTGGTGCGGCCCGAGGTGTAGAAGACGGCTCGGTCGGGGTCGCCGGAGCGGGCCAGCTCGTCGGCCACGATGCCGAAGGCGTCGTCCCAGCTGATCGGCCGGTAGTGCTCCTCGCCGGCGGCGCGGTGCACGGGGTGGGTGAGGCGGCCCTGCTGCCCGAGCCAGTGGTCGCTGCGGGTGGCCAGCTCGGACACCGGGTGCTCCGCGAAGAACGCCGGGGTCACCCGACGCACGGTCGCCTCCTCGGCCACCGCCTTGGCGCCGTTCTCGCAGAACTCGAAGGCGGAGGTGTGATCGGGGTCGGGCCACGCGCAGCCGGGGCAGTCGAACCCCGAGGGCTGGTTCAGCGCCAGCATGGTGCGCGCCGTCCGGGCCGCGCCCAGCTGGGCGCGTGCGTGGCGGGCCGTCGCCACCAGCGCCGGGATGCCGGCCGCCGAGCGCTTGGCGGCACCGACGCGGAGGCGGGCGTCGTCGTCGTCCTCGGTGGGGGCGGGGGTGGGCATGGCGTCCTCGGGGCGGGGTCGACCCCGTTTCTACCCGGCCGGTCCGCCGGGCCGGGCGTCAGCGGCGGCGGCGGTTCGGGTTCACCAGCTCGATCACCTGCTGGAAGGTCGGCCGGTTGGTGGTGCGGATCGTGTCGGGGATGAGCCCCGGCGTGAACCCGGTCCGGGCCGCCGTGGAGGTCCACCTCGCAGGGTCGGTGCCCTGCTCGGCGGCGAGGCGGGCGGCCACCTCGTGGACGACGGCCCACAGCGAGTCGCGGCAGGCGGCGAGGTCGCCCCGACCGCAGTAGCGCAGCTCGAACTTCCCCTTCACGCCGCGGTCGCGCAGGATCGTCCGCAGGTCCTTCTCCACCAGCGACTGGCCGGCCTGGCCGTTGAGGTTGCGCACCCGGTCGAGGTCGTCGAGCAGGTCCCCGTACACCGGGCGCATCACGGCCTCGGCGAGCGGGCGCCAGAGCGCGTCCATCAGCGTCGCCCCGGCGTCGTCGTAGTCGCCGTCGAGGTCGGCGTCGAGCCGCGGCGCGTCCCGCTGCACCCACTCGTCCAGCACGGCGACGACCTGGGCGTCGAGCCCGCTCGGCGCCGGACCGCTCCGAAGGACCCGGCTGATCACCGGCCACACCGGCGAGCGCACGTCCTCGGTGGCGGCCCGGTTCATCACGCTCACCGTGTCGGCCAGCGTCGGCCGCTCGGGGAAGCGGTCGAAGAGCTCGACGCGGTGGACCGAGCCGAACGGGGTGTCGTCACCGTGCATGAAGCCGGGTGCCGACTGGTTGTTCCAGTTGAGCAGCAGGCCGTTCGGGCCGTGCACGTCGTGGGGGTGCTGGCGCTCGGCCAGGAAGCCCTGCCACTCGTAGCCGCCGGTCCCGAGCGTCGGGAGCCGGCGATCGAGCCCCCGTGCTCGGACGGGCAGGCGTCCCGAGGAGAAGAAGGCCGTCTCGGTGCGCGACGCGTAGGCCCAGTTGAACGTGAACTCGAACTGGTTGGCGGCCTGGAAGAAGCGGTCGGCGCTCGTGGCCCGGCCCTCGGTCATGTCCTTCAGGGCGGCCAGGTTGAGGCCCTCCCGACCGAGCGTGGAACGGGCGCGGGACAGGGCGACGGGCACGCCGTCCACCGTGGCGGTGCCGATGATCGGCCCGTGCACCGAGACGGGGTAGCGCAGGGGCGTCCCGTTGAGCGTGCCGGCGTCGAACCGCTCGAAGGGTCGGCACTCGCCCTGGAAGACGTGGTGCGTGCTGGCCCTCGTCGGTGCGCTCCCGTCCGGGTTGCACAGCACCTCGACGAAGACGTCGCGGACGTCGTGGTTCGCCGACGTGAGGCTCCAGGCGTAATCGGCGGTGCGCCCGATGAGGAGGTACATCGCCGCCCCCGGCACGGCCACGCCCTGGGCCTCGATGCCGGGGCCCGACAGGTGGATCTGCTGGACGATCTCGGGGTAGTAGTAGCCGAGCTGCGGGCCCATCACGGCCAGGCTGTTGCCGGTCGCCGATCGCCGCGGGCTCACCATCAGGAAGTTCGAGGCCTGCCGGCCCGGGACCGCACCGGCCGCCGGGAACGTCGGCTCGGCGCTCGCCTCGCCGGCGCCCGCGGGTGCCGCAGCCGTCGCCGTCGCCGTCTGCGTCGCGGCGGGCGCCCCGGTCGCCGGCTGGCGGGGATCGAGCGAGACGATGGAGCCCTCGTCGATGATCACCGAGCCCTTGCGGCCACCGCCGGTGAAGGGCCCGTAGGGGAAGCCCCGCCGGGTGGTGGTGGGCGCCTCGGGGTCCTGGAAGAGCATGGCGTCGTCCCAGGCGTCGCGGCCGCGGTCCTTGCCCAGCGCGTTCTGCAGCTTGTCGAGCAGCTCGGCGTTGGTCGCCTCGGCGCCGCCGCCCGCCCCGAAGATCGAGCCGATGAAGGCGGTGGTGGCGATCACGTCGTTCACGCCCACCGGCGGCAGGGCGACGCCGTTCGCCCGGCGGTAGGCGTTCACGCCGTCGGCCATGGCCTGGGCGTCGGCGACGATCTCGCGCCCCTTGTCGCCGTAGGTCTCGATCAACAGGTCGACCTGGTCGGTCACCAGCTGCTCGGCCTGGGCGCTGGGCACGAAGGTCTGGCCGCTGGTGACCAGGCTGAAGGCGTTGATGCCGGGGACGTCGGCCACCGCGGCGCGAGCGGGGCCCTGTCCCAGCTGGAGGAGCAGGCCGCGGTCACGTGCCGTGACCCACCCGGCGCCGAAGGCGAGGTCGGCCCTCGTCACGCCCTCCACGTGGGCCACCCCGTACGAGTCGTAGGTGATGGTGGTGCCGGGGCGGCCGGTGGGCTCGACCCGCGTGGGGCCCACCGGTTCGAAGTCCTCGGGCAGGAAGTTGGCCTCGATGTCGGCGTCGGTGACGTTGCCGCGCAACGGGGTCAGCGCGTCGTACAGCGGCAGCTGGTCGCGCGACTCGTCGGTGGGTGGCAGGCCGCCGTAGTTGCCGGGCGGCAGCACGTAGTACGCGCGGTCGCCGGGCAGCGGCGCAGCCGACCGGTCGGCCAGGGCGGGCGCCTGGGCGAGTGAGGCGACGAGGGTGCCGGCGCACGCGACCGAGGTCGCGAACCGGCGCAGGCCGATGTGCATGGGGTCCCCCTGTGGACCGGCGGCGGGCATCGCTCGCACCGGCGGGGGTCGTGTCCAGCGGCCCTCTCGATGCCTCGGTCAACGTACTCCTGGCTCCGTCAGCAAGGGAGGTGAAATGTCGGGATCGACCCTTTGGGCGAGTCGCCGCCGCGGTCCGCAGCCCACCCGGCGGCCGGGACGATCCGTGGGCCAAGATGGCGCGATGGGACCAGCCCGACGGTCGCGCCGGTGAGCGGACCCCGCCGGTCCCGCCGCGGCGCGTCGCTGGTGCGCGCGCTCCCCCGGCGGGCCCGGCGCCGGGTCGGCCGCCTCGGAAGGCGGGCACGCGTCCTGCCGCCGCGCCCGGCGATCCTCATGTACCACCGGATCGCCGACGACGACGTCGACCCGTGGGGGCTCGCCGTGCCCGCCGACCGGTTCGAGGAGCAGGTGACGTGGCTGCGACGGTCCCGCACGGTGCTGCCCCTCGCCGAGCTCGCCCGCCGCCACCGACGCGGCGACCTGCCGGCCGGGGCCGTCGCCATCACGTTCGACGACGGCTACGCGTGCAACGCGACCACGGCGGCGCCGATCCTGACCGGCCTCGGCGTGCCGGCCACGGTGTTCGTGACCACGGGACCGGTGGCCGCCGGGCGCGAGTTCTGGTGGGACGAGCTGCAGCAGGTCGTGGCGACGACCGAGGCCACCCGCCTCGAGGTGGCGACCGACGAGCGACGGATCGTGGTCGAGCTGGGGCCCACGCCGGCAACGCCCCGGGAAGCGGCCTACCTCGAGCTGTGGCGGGCGGTGCGCGCCCTGGCGCCCGACGCGCAGGCCGCGGCGCTCGACGACCTCCGCGACCAGGCCGGGATCCCGGCCGGCCCTCGAGCCAGCCACCGCCCGATGACCGTCGACGAGCTCCAGGGCCTGGCCCGCTCGGAGCTGGTGGACATCGGGTGCCACACGATGACCCACCCGGCGCTCACGGAGCGGTCCCCGGCCGACCAGCGGGCGGAGGTCGAGGGCGGGCTCCGACGGTGCGAGGCGCTCATCGGCCGCACGCCGAGCAGCTTCGCCTACCCCTTCGGCGACCACGACGCAGCCACGGTCGACGTCGTGCGCGACGCGGGCTTCGAGGTGGCCTGCACGACGCAGCGGGCAGCGGTCACCGCCGGGCACGACGTCCTCGCCCTGCCACGCGTCCAGGTGGGCCGCTGGTCGGCGACCGAGCTGGCGAGGACCCTGCGTGACCTCTGACGGCGGGGCCGTCGAGGTGAGCGTCGTGGTGGCCACCTACGACCACGAAGCGTTCCTCGAGCAGGCGCTCGAGAGCGTGGCGTCGCAGCGGACCGATCGCCCGATCGAGATCATCGTGAGCGAGGACCACTCGACCGACGGGACGCGCGCCATCGCCACCGCGTTCGCCGAGCGCGAGCCGCGGGCGACGCTCCTGCTGTCGCCGCGCAACCTCCGGTCGAACGAGGTCGTGCGCCGCGGCATCGCCCGCGCCCGCGGGCGGTACGTCTGCGTGCTCGACGGCGACGACCACTGGACGTCGTCGACCAAGCTCGAGGACCAGGCCGCGCTGCTCGACGCCCACCCCGACGTGGCGGCGTGGTTCCACAACGCCGAGGTCGTCGGGGCCGCAGGCGGGGAGGGCCGGCGGTGGACGCCGTCGACCCAGGCCCCCGTGGTCACCGCCGAGACGATCTGGGCCGGGAACCCGTTCGCGACCTGCGCCGGCATGATGCGGCGGAGCGCGCTGGTGGACCTCGACGGCTGGTACGACGCCTTCTTCCCGATCACGGACTGGCCGCTCTACGTCCTCTGCGCCGAGCACGGGGACCTCGCCTTCACCGACGACGTGGTCGGCGCGTACCGCCTGCACGACGGCGGCCTCTTCTCGTCCCGGCCGGGCAAGGAGAAGCTCGAGCTGATCGCCGGCTTCTACCCCCGCATGGACCGGGCCCTCGGCCGCCGCCACCACGACCGCGCCCGAGCCGGCGCGGCCCGGTTCTT
>DATAGR010000144.1:0-1522 GCA_036263575.1 Aquihabitans sp.
CCCTGGCGGCGCGGCCTGCGGCGTCGACAGCAGCGACACCGACGACGCCGCACCGGTGGTCCCGCCGACCACCGCGCCCTGCACGCCCCCCGGCGAGTCCGACGGGTCCACCGGCGGCGCGGTCGGCGCCGACGACGACGAGCTCCCGCCCTGCGACGAGGGCGGCGACACCAGCACCACCACCGAGGCCGACGAGCCGACCACCACGACCGAGCCCGAGGACGAGCCCACGGAGGAGGAGCCGACGGAGGACGCCCCGCCGGACGAGGACGCCTACGTCGAGTCGATGGTCGCGGCCCTCGAGGGGCGCGAGGACTTCGGCCTCCCCATGGACCGCGAGCAGGCGGAGTGCATCGGCCCCCGCTGGATCGACGCCCTCGGCGTCGAGCGCATGGCCGAGGCCGGGCTGGACCCCGAGGGCCTCGACGGCGAGGACCCCGACGGCGTGTTCGACGAGCTGGTCGGCCGTCCCGAGGCCAGCGACATGGTCGACGCCCTCACCGACTGCGGCCTCGATCTCGAGCGGGCCTTCTTCGAGGGCCTCAGCGACGACGGCTCCATCCGGGCCGACCAGGTCGACTGCCTGGTCGACGCCCTCCCCGACGGCACCGTCGAGCAGATCCTCGTCGTGAGCCTGGCCGACGGCGAGGAGGGCCTCGACGCCGAACCCGGCCTCGGCGACCCCCTCACCGAAGCCGCCGCCGCCTGCCCCTGAGCCGGCGCGACCCTCCTCCGGGGTGAACGACGGCCTGCACCGGGAAAACGGGGCAAACGCGGTTTCGGTTCGGCGCCTCGCGTGGTTGGATGTCGCTACCGAAGAAAGGAGGTGGTCCACATCAACGACAGTTCTCATGGGACTTCGGAGGTGGCTGGCCGCTGAAGCGGCTTGCTGGATCTCTTTGGCGAATCCCCGCCAGCACACCCGGCGGATCAGGTGATCGGGAGCTCGTCCCGCTCGATGCAGTTGCACACCGATCCGCTGCAACACCAGTACGAACGTGAGGGAGGCACCCACCCGGGTGCCTCCCTCCGTCGTTCTCGGGGCCGGTGGCCCGTCAGGCGAGGCTGACCAGCTCGAGGAAGTCGTCGTGCCAGTGGTCGACGTCGCCGTCGGGCATGAGCAGGGCCCGGTCCGGCTGGAGGGCCTCGACGAACTCGGCGTCGTGGCTGACCACGATGAGGGTGCCGCCCCAGCCCGAGAGCGAGTCGGCCACCGCGGTGCGCGAGCCCGGGTCGAGGTTGTTCGTGGGCTCGTCGAGGAGCAGCACGTTGTGGCGGCCGCTCACCAGCTGGGCCAGCGCCAGCTTGGTCTTCTCGCCGCCCGAGAGCGTCGAGGCGTCCTGGAAGACCTTGTCGCCCACCAGGCCGAACATGCCGAGCAGGGCCCGGAGCTGGCCGTCGCCCATGCCGCCGCTGGCCTCGCGCATGTGCTCGACCAGGTCGGCGCCGGCGCGGATCCCCTCGTGCTCCTGGGCGTAGTAGCCCACCGACACGCCGGTGCCCCAGGCGAACGAGCCCATGA
>DATAGR010000145.1:0-3558 GCA_036263575.1 Aquihabitans sp.
CCACCCGCTGATCCGCGCCGCCGTCGTCGCCCTCGCCACTGCGGGCGAGCGCCGGAGCGCCCACCGGCGGCTCGCGTCGGTGCACCCAGAGGACGCCGAGCGCCGGGCCTGGCACCTGGCGGAGGCGACCGTAGAGCCCGACGCCGCCATCGCCGGCCTGCTCGAACGGGCGGCGCGGCGGATCCGCCGACGCGGCGACGCCGTGGGCGCCATCGGTTGGCTCACACGCGCCGCGGACCTGCACCCGGACGCCCGGGCGCGCAACCGGCTGCTCGTGGAGGCGGCCCACCTCGGCGCCGACGTCGCCGGCGACCTCGGGTTCGCCTCCCAGCTCCTGGCGGCCGCCGACGGCGGTGGGCCGACGGCCGACGAGTCGCTCGTCGCGGCGCTCACCGCGGCCACGGTGCTGCTGTGCGCCGACGGCGACATCGAGACCGGTCACCGCCTGCTCCTCGCCGCGATCGAGCGCCGCCTCGACGAGCGGACCACGGCGGACCCCCTCATGGTCCAGGCGTTCGACAACCTGCGCGTGGTGTGCCAGTTCGGCGCGCGGGAGCACCTGTGGGCGGGGCTCGATGCCGCCGCGCTGCGGCTGCCGGCCGACGCGCGGGACGCGGTGCGGTGGAGCGTCGAGGTGGGCGACGACCCGGCGCGGGCGAGCGCCGAGGCCCTGCGCCACCTGGACGACGCGGTCGCCGCACTGGCCCACGAGGGGGACACCACCGTCGTCGCCCGGGTGGTGCCGCAGGCGTTCTACGTCGATCGGCTGCCGGGCTGTCGGACGGCGCTGCGCCGCACCGTCGCCCTGGGTCGCGACGGCACGGCGGTCGTGCCGGGCATGTACGCGCTCGTGCTCCTGGCGTTCGACCGCTACTGGGCGGGCGACTGGGAGGAGGCGAGCGAGCTCGCCGCCGAGGGCGCGGTCGGTTCGGAGGCGATCGGGTTCGGCGTGCTCTCCTGGCCGGCGTGGTACTGCCAGGCGCTCCTGGCAGCCGGTCGCGGCGAGGACCAGGCCGTCCGCTCGCTCACCGATCGCATGGTCGGCGCCTCCGCACCCCGCGGAGCACGGATGGTGGAGGTGTTCGCCCACCACGTCCTGGCGCTGGCCGCGCTCGGTCGGGGCGATGCCGAGACGGCGTACGACCACGCATCCCGCGTCAGCCCGCCGGGGACGTTCCCGTCCAGGGTGCCTGTCGCCGTCTGGTGCGCGCTGGACCTGGTGGACGCCGCGGTCCGCACGGGGCGGCCCGAGGCGGCCGCGGCGCACGCGGCGGCGATGCGCGACGCGGGCCTGGCCGCGATCTCCCCCCGGCTCGCCCTGGTCCTGGGCGCGTCGGCGGCGATGGCTGCGGACGACGACCGCTCGCCGGCGCTCTTCGACGACGCGCTCGCCACCCCGGGGGCGCATCGGTGGCCGTTCGACGTGGCGCGCGTCGAGCTGGCCCACGGGGAGCGCCTCCGGCGGGCGAAGGCGACGGGCGACGCCCGCACCCACCTCGCCGCCGCGCTGGCCACCTTCGAGCGCATCGGCGCGGCGCCGTGGGCCCAGCGGGCGAGGACCGAGCTGCGCGCCGCCGGACGGGCCTCGGCACCGACGCACCGGCCGAGCCTCGACGACCTGACGCCACAGGAGCACGAGATCGCGACCCTGGCGGCGTCGGGCCTCACCAACAAGCAGATCGGTGAGCGCCTCTTCCTCTCCCACCGCACGGTCGGGGCACACCTGTACCGGATCTTCCCGAAGCTCGGCATCACCTCCCGAGCCGCCCTGCGAGACGCGCTGGGCGACTGAGGGCGCGATCGGCCCGCATCGCGGTCATCTGACCGAAGCCCGACCCCACCGGAGGGCGCACAGTCCGAGGAGGCCCCGGCCCGGACGGGTCGGGCGACCACGAGGAGACGACATGGGCACCATCACGGTCGGCCAAGAGAACAGCGAGGCGATCGAGCTGCACTACGAGGACCACGGCACCGGCCAGCCGGTGGTGCTCGTGCACGGCTTCCCCCTCAGCGGGCGGTCGTGGGAGAAGCAGGCCAAGGCCTTGATCGACGGCGGGTACCGCGTGGTCACCTACGACCGCCGCGGGTTCGGCCAGTCCAGCCAGCCGATCACCGGCTACGACTACGACACCTTCGCCGCCGACCTCGACGCGCTGATGACGACGCTGGACCTGCGCGAGGTCGCCCTGTTCGGGTTCTCGATGGGCACCGGTGAGGTGGCCCGCTACATCGGGAACCACGGCACCGACCGGCTCGCCAGCGCCGGCTTCCTGGCCACGGTGCCCCCGTTCCTGCTCAAGGGTCCGGAAAACCCCAAGGGGCTCGACCAGGCCACCGTGGACCAGATCCAGGCCGCCATCGTCTCGGACCGGCTCGCGTACCTGACGGCGTTCTACGCCGACTTCTACAACGTCGACGACCTCTTGGGCTCCCGCGTGAGCGACGCCGTGCTGCAGGACAGCTGGAACGTGGCCGCCATGGCGTCACCGCTCGGGACGCACCGCTGCATCCCGACGTGGATCACCGACTTCCGCGACGACCTCACCAAGGTCGACGTGCCCACGCTCATCCTCCACGGCACCGCCGACCGCATCCTCCACATCGACGCCGCCGGCCGCCGGCTCCACGCGGCCCTGCCGGACGCCCACTACGTCGAGATCGAGGGCGCTCCCCACGGCATGCTCTGGACGCACGCCGAGGAGGTCAACCAGGAGCTCCTCGCGTTCCTGGCCCAGCACGCCCCCGTCCCGGCGCCGGCCTGACACCTCCCGGCCGCCACGGTGCGACCCGGGCCACCCGGGGCGCGCTGCGGGCGGCCGGTCAGGCCGCTGCGGTCTTCTGCAGCGCGTCGCGACCGAGGAAGAAGGCGACGGCGTAGGCGATGGCCACCACGATCAGGAGGTTGCGGTAGCCGGTGATCAGCGACAGGTACTCCATCAGGCCGCCCGCCATGGCACCGATCAGGTTCGCGCCGAACGCGGTGGTGGAGTGGCTGGTGTCGCGGAAGCGCTGGGTGAAGACCAGGTTGGCGATGAAGATCGGGGTGAACGCGACGACCACCGCAGCGAAGAACCGCGGCACGACGTGCAGGTCGAGCAGGTCGGCCGGCGGCACGACGTAGGCCACCACGAGCGAGGCGAGCAGGAACGCGTAGAGCCGGGTGGGCCGCTTGAACGAGACGCGCTTCGAGATGGCGACGGCGACCAGGACCGAGAGCAGCACGCCCATGAAGACAAGCGCGTTGACGAGCCAGGTCGTGCCGAAGAGCAGCGCGAAGCCCACCACCCCCTTGGTCTCGAGCATCAGGAAGGCCACGCCCATGGCGAGGAGGTCGGCGTAGCGGCTGACGCCCCCGAACGACCCGCCGACGAGGCGGACGGCCACGATGGAGAAGGCCAGCATCGCCGCCGCGGTCCAGAGGTACAGCGACGGGATGGACCGCTCCCGGAGGTAGGGGAACGGGTGGTCGTCGGTGGCTGGTTCGGGAGCGCCCTCGGCGCGCGCGTCGTCCCAGACCGACTCCGCCGGGCAGTCGAGCGCGGCCGGGTCCTCCGAGGC
>DATAGR010000146.1:0-7044 GCA_036263575.1 Aquihabitans sp.
CGCGGCCCACCGTCAGCGCGTCGTCACCGAAGTCGACGACGACGTGACCCGGGGCGGACAGGTCCGTCCCCAGATCGAGCTCGGGCCGCAGCGGGGTGTTGGAGCGGATGTCGCCGAGCACCGGCGCGGCCAGGAGCATCGTCTCGTCGGCGAGCGTGCCGCCGGAGTAGAAGCCCTTGAGCACGGCACCGGGCGCCGCCTGCTCCTGCGGCCCGCGGCGGGTGGGCCACTGCGGCACCTCGACGCCCATGTCGGCCAGCAGGCCCTCGACGGCGGCGGTGAGGTCGGGGCTCTCCGGCGACAGGACGGCGGAACGCACCGGGGCCGTCAACCGGTCCGCGGCCGCGGTGATGGCGGCGGCGACCGAGGGCGCCGGCGGCTTGGACACCACCACGATCCGCTCGGTGGCAGGGTCGGCGTCGAGCGCCCCCAGCGCATCGAGCGTGGCCAGCCCCCCGACGGCCTCGGAGAGGTCCCGGCCGCCAACGCCGAGCACGTGCGAGATGCCGACGCCGGCCATGTCGAGCAGGCAGGAGACCTGCTGGGCGCCGGTGCCCGAGGCCGCCACCAGGCCGACCGGGCCGGGGCGGACCACGTTGGCGAAGCCGAGCGCGACCCCGGCGACGATCGCCGTGCCGCAGTCGGGGCCCATCACCAGCACCCCGGCGTCGTGCGCGGCACGCTTGAGCGCGACCTCGTCCTCGACCGGGACGCCGTCGGAGAAGACGAGGACGCTGCGCCCGGCGGCGATGGCGTCGGCGGCCTCGGCGACCGCGTACTGGCCCGGCACCGAGACGATGGCCAGAGCGGGGCTCTCGGGCGCGAGCTCGGCCAGCCCGCCGCCGATGGTGCGCTGCGGGATGGCGTCGGCGGAGCCGGTCGAGCGCTCACGCTGGGCCAGCGCGGCCTCGACGGCGGCCTCCGCGGCGGCCAGCGCCTCCCCGTCGTCCGCGGCGATGCCGATCAGCAGCTGCTCGGCCGAGGTCTCGCCCTCGGGGGCCAGCCCCATGCCCGCGGCCAGCTCCAGGTTCAGCGGCGTCGCCATCGCGACGATCACTCCGGTCACCCCTGGCAGCTCGGTGACCGAGCGCGACACCTGCATCAGCTTCACCGAGTCGGCGTAGACCCCCGACCGCAGGCTCACCGACCGGACGCCGCCGGTACCGGTCGGGGCTCCTGGGGATGGTGAGGCGGTCATCCGTCGCACCGTACCGACAGATGTCTCAGCGGTGAAGTATCGACGCCGATGCGTCCTCGGGATGCAGGTAACGATTTAGCGCTGAGGTACTTCCGCCCACGGGGAACTAGTGCGACATTGGCGCCTCCCCGGTGGGAGCGACGCTCGTCACACACCGGTCCACGGTTCTTGGTGCACGTCGAGGAGGCACTCAGATGTCGTTCGGCTGGAAGCTCTACGGGGACGGGAAGACCCCGCCCCTCGGTGAGGCGGTGGCCCCCGACGAACGGTTGTCCTGGCCGCTGACGGTCGGTATCGGCGCCCAGCACGTGGTCGCGATGTTCGGGGCGACGTTCGTCTTCCCGATCATCATGGGGCTCGACCCCAACCTCGCGATCATGATGAGCGGCGTGGCGACGATCCTCTTCCTGCTGATCGTCAAGAACCGGGTACCGAGCTACCTGGGCACCAGCGCATCGTTCGTGGGTGGCGTCGTGGCCATCCGGGCCAACGGCGGTGACTCCAGCGATGTCGTCGGCGCCATCCTGGTCGCCGGCGTGGTGCTCGCCCTGGTCGGCGTGCTCATCCACTTCGCGGGCACCGGCATCGTCAACCGGGTGCTGCCCCCGGCCGTCACCGGCGCCGTCGTCATGCTGATCGGCTTCAACCTCGCCCCCGTGGCGGCCGGCATCTACTGGCCGCAGGACCAGTGGGTCGCCCTGGCCGTCATGGTCTTCGTGATCGTCTGCTCGGTGGCGCTGCGGGGCTTCCTCGCCCGCATCTCGATCCTGCTCGGCCTGATCTTCGGCTACCTGCTGTCGGTGCTGCTGGACGCCACCGCCGGCCAGATCACCTCCTTCGACGCGGGCGCCGGCGAGGTCACCACCCGCGACCGGATCAACTTCGACTCCGTCGGCCAGGCCGACTGGTTCGGGCTGCCGGACTTCGTGTTCCCCACCTTCTCGCTGGAGTTCAGCCTGCTGGTGCTGCCCGCGGTCATCGCGCTCGTGGCCGAGAACGCCGGTCACGTGAAGGCCGTGGCCGAGATGACCAAGCGCGACCTCGACCCGTTGATCGGCCGCGCGGTCGCCGCCGACGGCATCGCCACCGTGGTGGCCAGCGCCGTGGGCGGTTCGCCGACGACCACCTACGCCGAGAACATCGGCGTCATGGCCGCCACTCGCGTCTACTCGACCGCGGCGTACTACGTGGCCGCCCTGGTCGCGATCCTGCTGGGCCTGATCCCCAAGTTCGGGGCGCTGATCAGCATCGTGCCCGGTGGCGTGCTCGGCGGGATCACCGTCGTCCTGTACGGGATGATCGGCCTGCTCGGCGCCAAGATCTGGAAGGAGAACCGGGTCGACTTCGCCAACCCGATCAACCTGGTGCCGCTCGCGGCGGGCATCATCATCGGCATCGGCAACGTCACGCTCCAGATCACCGACACCTTCCAGCTGAACGGGATCGCGCTCGGCTCGATCGTCGCCGTCGTCTTCTGGCACGTCGCCCGGGCCCTGGCCCCGGCGGACATGAAGGCAGCGCTCACCCGCGAGGGCTCGCACCCCGCGGCCGCGACGACCTTCGGCCACGTGGCCGGCGACGAGGTGAGCCCCGACCCGTCGTCGGTCGACGAGGTCGGCCGCCCGGGCGTGACGGGTTCGCACACCCCTGGAGAGGGCAAGCGCAACCTGTGAAACCGGCTCCCTTCCGTTACGCCGACCCCGGCACCCTCGACGAGGCCCTCGCGGTCCTGTCCGACGAGGGCGAGGGCGCCAAGGTGCTCGCCGGTGGCCAGTCGCTGCTCCCGCTGCTCTCCATGCGGCTCGCGGCGCCGGCCACCCTGGTGGACATCAACCGGGTGCCCGGTCTCAACACCGTCGAGGCCACCGGGGACGGCGTGACGGTCGGAGCGCTCGTGCGGCACAACTCGCTCCTGGGCGACAGCCCACAAGCCGTGGCCGCCGCCCGGGTCCAGCCGCTGCTGGCCCGGGCGACGGCGAACGTCGCGCACCCGGCGATCCGCAACCGGGGCACCACGGTCGGCTCCATCGCGCACGCCGACCCCTCGGGCGAGATGACCTCGGTCCTCGCCCTCACCGACGGGTCCGTGTCCGTCGCCACGCCGTCGGGCGTCGACACCGTGGGCTGGCGCGACTTCTTCGTCGGCCCGCTGGAGACCTTGGTGCACGGTCCCGCCGTCGTCACCTCCGCCTTCTTCCCCGCGCTGCCGCCGCGCTCGGGCACCGCATTCGCCGAGATCGCCCGCCGCAAGGGCGACTACGCGGTCTGCGGCGCCGGCGTCGTCGTCACCCTGGACGCCGACCGCCGCGTCGAGCGGGTGCACGCCTCCTACGTCTCGGTCGGCCTGGTCCCCGAGGTGCACGACCTGACCGAAGCCGTCGCCGGCTCGCCGGTGGACACGGCCGACTGGTCCGCCGCCGGCGCCCTGGCGCGCACACTGGTGGAGCCCGAGACCGACATCCACGCCAGCGCCGACTACCGGCGCCTGCTGGTGGGTGTGCTCACCGAACGCACGCTTTCCTCCGCTGCCGCGGAGGCCTTGGAAAGGGCGGCATGACCTCCGCGAACACGACGGGCGAGCGAGCATCGCAGCGAGCGCCAGCGAGCGAGGAGCGGAACGAGTCGGGAGGTGAGCAGTGAGCAGCGTCGACACGGACCGCACCATCACCGTCACCGTCAACGGTGTTCCACGTGAAGCCACGGTGCCCGCCCGGCGCCTGCTCTCCGACGCGCTGCGGCACGACCTCGGCCTGACCGGCACGCACGTGGGCTGCGAGCACGGCGTCTGCGGGGCCTGCACGGTGCTCGTCGACGGCGACCCGGTGCGCTCCTGCCTGCTGCTCGCCGTCCAGGTCGACGGGCACGAGGTGACCACCGTCGAGGGCCTGGCCCGCGACGACGGGCAGGGCGGCCAGGTGCTGCACCCCGTGCAGGAGGCCTTCCGCGAGTGCCACGCGCTGCAGTGCGGCTTCTGCACGCCGGGCTTCCTGGTGACGATCGCCGCCGGCCTGGAGAAGCGGGCGGCGGACGGGAAGGCCACGGCGGAGCTGACCGAGGACGAGGTCGACGACATGGTCGGCGGCAACCTCTGCCGGTGCACCGGCTACGCCAACATCAAGAAGGCCGTGCACCACGCCGCCGCCGCGATGAAGGACGGCGCCCCGTGAGCGACCCGGGCAATGGAAGCGATCCCCGCATCCTGGGCGCCCCGACGCGGGTAACGCTTCCATTGCCTGGGCGGGACGGGGGGGCCACGCGGTGACCACGAAGCTGTTCGGCGAGCCGGTCCGCCGGCGGGAGGACGCCCGGCTGATCGTCGGCAAGGGCCGCTACCTCGACGACATCGGGCACACCGCGCGGGCCGCGGCGTTCGTGCGGTCGCCGCACGCGCACGCCCGGATCACCGACATCGACGTCGAGGGCGCGCTCGACGTCGAGGGCCTGGTGGCCATCTACACCTACGAGGACCTCACCGGCCCGATGGCCGAGCCTCTCCCGGTGCTCATCCCGCACCCGCAGCTGCACGCGCCCCGCACCGGCTACCCGCTGGCCAACGGCGAGGTCAACCACGTCGGCGAGCCGATCGTGATGGTCGTCGCCACCGACCGGTACGTCGCCGAGGACGCCGCCGAGCGCATCCAGGTCAGCTACGAGGAGCTGCCCGTCGTCGTCGGGGTCGACGCTGCGCGCGCCGCCACGGTGGCCGTGCACGAGGACATCCCCGACAACGTGGCCGCCCGCCACCACCAGGAGACCGCCGACGTCGACGCCGCGCTGGCCGCGTCGCCGCACACCCTGGAGTTCACCCAGTACATCGAGCGCAGCGCCTGCATGCCCATGGAGGGCAAGGGCGTGCACGCGCGCTGGGACGCCGACGACGCGTCGCTGCGCGTCTACACCAGCACCCAGGCCTCCACCTCGGTCCGCGCGGCGATCGCGGCCAAGCTCGAGCTGTCCCTGGACGCCGTCGAGGTGATCGCCCCCGACGTCGGCGGCGGTTTCGGGGTCAAGATCGTGCACCCGTGGCCCGAGGAGCTGCTGGTACCGATGGCCGCGATTGCGCTGCAGACCGAGGTCAAGTGGACCGAGGACCGCCGCGAGCACTTCATCGGCTCGGCGCACGAGCGCCAGCAGCGGCAGGAGATCCGGGTCGGGTACGACGACGAGGGCCGGGTCACGGCGCTCGACGTGCACGCCTGGCACGACAACGGCGCGTACACGCCCTACGGGATCATCGTGCCGATCGTGACCGCCACCCAGCTGGTCGGGCCGTACGCGATCCCGGCCTACCGGGTGGTCGTGGAGAGCGTCTACACCAACACGGTCATCGTCACCCCGTACCGCGGGGCCGGGCGGCCGCAGGGCTGCTACGCGATGGAGCGGACGATGGATCGCATCGCCGACGCGCTGGGCCTGGACCGGGCGCTGGTGCGGGAGCGGAACCTGATCACCCCCGACCAGTTCCCCTACGACCACCGGCTGACCTTCCAGGACGGGCGGCCGGTCATCTACGACTCCGGCGACTACCCCGGGCTGCTGGCCAAGCTGCGCGCGCTCGTCGGCTGGGAGCAGGCCGAGACGCTGCGGGCCGACGCCGCCGGCCGGGGCAAGCTGCTCGGCATCGGCATGGCGATGTACGTGGAGGGCACCGGACCGGGCCCCTACGAGGGCGGGCACGTGCAGGTGCTGGGCAGCGGCAAGGTGCTGGTCTCCACCGGCCTCACCTCGCAGGGCCAGGGCCACGAGACGGTGTTCGCCCAGATCGTCGCCTCCGAGCTCGGCGTGCCCATCGAGGACATCGAGGTGACCACCGGAGACACCCGCCGCTTCGGCTACGCCGTCGGCACCTTCGCCTCCCGCGCCGCGGTCATGAGCGGCAACGCGATCGCCCTGGCCGCCCGCGGTGTGAAGGAGAAGGCGCTGCGGATCGCCGCCGACGTGCTGGAGGCCGACCCGGGCGACCTGGAGATCGACGAGGGGGTCGTCCAGGTCAAGGGCACGCCGGGGGCGTCCATCCCGCTGCGCACCGTCGCCGTGCTGTCCAACCCCCTGCGCTACGCGTTCGACGAGGCGGCCAAGCAGGCCACCCAGTTCGCCCGGCAGGGGTCCGACGACAAGCCGCCGGTGGCCGAGGGCGACGCGCCGGGCCTCGAGCACCGCGACTACTACTCACCGATCCGGTCGACCTTCGCCTCGGGCGCGCATGCCGCGATCGTGGAGATCGACCCGGCGACGTGGGAGATCGACGTCGTGAAGTACGCCGTCGTGCACGACTGCGGCAACGTGGTCAACCCGATGATCGTGGAGGGTCAGGTGCACGGCGGCGTGGCGCAGGGCGTGGGCGGGGCGCTGTACGAGCGGATGGCCTACGACGCCGACGGGCAGCTGCAGAACGCGTCGTTCATGGACTTCCTGATGCCCTACGCCTCCGAGGTGCCCGACATCGACATCGACCACCAGGAGACGCCCTCGCCGCTCAACCCGCTGGGCATCAAGGGCGCCGGCGAGGCCGGCGTCATCCCGGGGACGGCGGCGATCGCCTCGGCGATCGAGGACGCGGTCGGCCGGCGGATCTCGGCGATGCCGATCTCGCCCACCGAGCTGTACGACCTGGTGCGCGCCCCCGACACGGAACGGACCGCGGCCTCCCGGCGCCGCGAAGGAACAGGAGCGATGGCGTGAACCTCGACGGATCCGCGGTGCTGCACGGCGACCCGGAGAAGGTGTGGGCGGTCATCACCGACCCGGCGGTGCTGGCCCGCACCATCCCCGGCTGCGAGACCCTGGAGCAGGTCGGCGACGACGAGTACAAGATGAACGTCACCGTCGGGGTGGGCGCGATCCGC
>DATAGR010000147.1:0-4625 GCA_036263575.1 Aquihabitans sp.
CGCCACCGGCCTGCAGGCGGTCCGGGTCGTGGCGACCGCCGCACCCGAGGTGCCGATCGTGGTCGTCACCGGCCTCCCGCCCGACAGCCTCGTGTACGCGGCGATGGCCGAGGGGGCCGACGAGTACGTCCACAAGGGCGACCTGGAGCCCGACCGCCTGCACGACCTGCTCGTCCGGGCCTCCCAGCGCCGCGTCGGCACCCGACGCAACGGGCGGCTCTGGGACGACGCGGCCGCCGTCCTCGACACGATCGCCGCCGCCGCCGTGGCGCTCGACGGCGCCGGTCGGATCGTGGCGGTGAACCACGGGTGGGCGGAGGCCGCGGCCGCCGGCGGCGCGACGGCCGCCACCACCGGCGTGGGCGTGAACTACCTCACGGTCTGCGATCAGGCCGCCGGCGCGTTCAGCGACGACGCGGCCGAGGTGGCCGCCGGGATCCGCTCGGTGCTCCACGGCGAGGCCGAGCGCTTCGCGCTCGACTACCCGTGCCCGGGCGAAGGAGGCGTCGGGTGGCGCAGCCTGCGGGTCACGCCGCTCGGCGAGCTCGGCGGCGGGGCGATCGTCACGCACCTGGACATCACCGAGCTCAAGGAGGCCGAGCACCGCCTGCGAAGCGCCGAGCCGTCGCTCGCCTCGCTCGACGAGGCGGCGCCGATCTTCAGCCTGGTGGACGCCGGCGGGGTGGTGCAGCACATCTCGGACGCCACCTACGAGCTGCTCGGGCTGCACCTGCGCGACGTGGTGGGCCAGCGCCTCGTCGACGCCCTCCGCGGCGACGACCCCGCCAGCGCCGACGCGGTGGCCGGTGCGCTCGCACGGCTCGCCGAGCGTCCCGGCGCCCAGGAGCGCGTCGTGCTCCGGACCCGTGACGCCGGCGGGCGCTGGCGGGACTGCGACCTCACCTTCACCAACCTCCTGCACGAACCGTCGGTGCGGGCCGTGACGATCGCCGGCTCGGACATCACCGCGGCGCGCCTGCACCTGATCGCCCGGCGCCTCGAGGCCCGCCTCCTCGAGGGCTTGCCGATGCCCGTCCTGGTGACGGACCGCCACGGCGTCCTGGTGTACCTGAACGAGCAGGCCGAGGCCATGCTGCGCTGCGACCGCGAGGAGGTCCTGGGCCGCTCGACCGACGACCTCGACATCGGCGCGCTCGACGTGGAGGTGTGGGACGACGTCCACGCCCGCCTGGCGCGTGACGGGCGCTGGGAGGGCGAGTACGACGCCCGGCGCGTCGACGGCTCGGTCGTGCCGGTGCGGGCGACCATGGAGCGGATCGTCGACGACGACATCGCCTTCGACGGGATCGTCGCCGCCTGGATGGACCTGAGCGACCGGCGCCGCCTCGAGGAGGAGATGGCGTTCCAGGCCCTGCACGACCCCCTCACCGGCCTCCCGAACCGCCGGCTGTTCGTCGACCACCTGGCCACCGCGCTCTCCCGGTCGCACCGCACCGGCACGCAGGTGGCCGTGCTCTTCCTGGACCTCGACGACTTCAAGGCGGTCAACGACCGCGTCGGGCACGTCGCGGCCGACGAGATCCTCCAGACCATCGGCGGGCTCATCACCGCCGTGATGCGCACCGGCGACATCGCCGCTCGCTTCGGCGGCGACGAGTTCGTGGTGTGCTGCGCCGACCTCCCGGGGCCGACGGCCGCGCTCGAGATCGCCGATCGCGTCCTGCGGGTGCTCGCCGAGCCGTTCCGGGTCGGCGACCAGGTGGTGACGGTCGCAGCCAGCGTCGGCGTCGCCATCTCCACGTCGAGCGTGGACGCCGAGGGCCTGGTGGGCAAGGCCGACGCCGCCATGTACGCCGCCAAGACGGGCGGCAAGGGCCGCCTCGAGGTCTACGACGAGGAGCTCAACGAGGCGGTCCGCCGCCGCCGCCGGTTGGCGACCGAGCTCGACGCCGCCCTGGAGGACGGCAGCCTGCGAGCCGAGCTGCAGCCCCAGTACGACCTGCGCACCGGCGCGCTGGTGGGCTTCGAGGCGCTGGCCCGGTGGCAGCACCCGGCCCACGGCCCCGTGCCGCCGACCGAGTTCATCCCGATCGCCGAGGAGAGCGGGCGCATCGGGCCCATCGGCCGCAAGATCCTCACCGACGCCTGCGAGGCGCTCCGCTCCTGGATCGACGTCGCCCCCGAGCAGGTCCTCAAGGTGGCGGTCAACGTGTCGCCGCGGCAACTGCTCGACGCCTCGTTCCCGGACCTCGTGGCCCGGGTGCTGGCGGACACGGGCGCACCGGCGGGGCGGCTCTGCCTCGAGATCACCGAGTCCGGGCTCGTCGACCCGGACCTGGCCGCCGCCGCCCTGCGGCGCCTGAAGGCGATCGGCGTCGAGATCGCCATCGACGACTTCGGGACCGGGTACTCGTCGCTGGGCCGCCTGCACCGCTTCCCGCTCGACTGCCTCAAGATCGACCGAAGCTTCGTCGCCGGCATGACCGAGCGGGCCGACGACGAGGTCATCATCTCGTCGGTGCTCGGGCTGGCGCAGGCCCTGGGCCTGCACGTGGTGGCCGAGGGCATCGAGGAACCGGAGCAGCTCGAGCGGCTCGCCGCAATGGGGTGCGAGTACGGCCAGGGCTACCTGTTCGGGCGATCGCTGCCGGTCGACGACGCGCTGGCGCTCGTGGCTGCCGGCCTGCCGTCACCGCACGTGGTGCCCGCCACCCCGGCGGCACTGGCGATGGGCCCGCCCGCGGCCGGCGCCGATGCGTCGCTCGACGTCGAGAGCGCCCTCGCCCTCCTCGCCCACGAGCTGGCCGGCCCGATCACGGTGCTCTCCGGCTGGGCCGACCTCCTGTCGATGAGCGACGACCCGGCCGACCGGGAGACGGCGACGTCGGCCATCCGCCGGTCGGCGAGCGCGGCGCAGGCCGCGGTCGAGCTGGTGCGCGACGCCGCCGCGTCGGACGCCGGCACGCTGCAGCTCCGCCGGTCCACCGTCGACGTCGCCGCCCTCGTCGGCGATGCCGTCTCGCTCGTGGCCCACGCGCTGCGCCGACCGGTTGCGGTCGACGTGCCCCCGATCTGCGTCCAGGGCGACCAGCGCCGCCTCGTGGCCGCGCTGGCCAACCTCCTCACCAACGCCGCCCGGCACGCGTCGCCCGATGCGGCGGTGCGGATCGTGGGCGAGGTGCCCGACGGCGGCGCCGCGCTGCTGCTCCACGTCGTCGACGACGGCCCCGGCGTGCCCGCCGACCTGGCCGGCACGATCTTCCGGCGCTTCGGCCGGGCCAACCACGCGGCACCGGGCACGGGCCTCGGCCTCTACGTGTCGCGCGCCATCGCGCGGGCGCACGGTGGCGACCTCCGCTACCAGCCCGCCCCGGAGGGCGGCGCCGACTTCGTGCTGGAGATCCCGCTCGCCGCCGAGGGCCACGAGGGCTGCGCCGGCGGCTGCGGCCCCGCCGCCTGACGACGGCCGATCAGGCGCCGGCGGCCTCTCGATCGGCGGTGACGGCGTCGAACGCGAGGTAGTCCTCGCCGGTGTCCTCCCACGTCTCGAACTGGAGCACGCCGAGCGTGTCGAAGCGCTTGCGCAACCAGCCGTCGTTGGCGTCGAGGAGGCCGAGCTTCTTGCAGTTCGGCACGATCTTCGAGAACAGCAGCTGCTGGAACGGGTCCTGGTTCTTGACCTCGTCGGGCTGGGCGAAGGTGCGGATGGCCTCGCGCACGTCGACGCCGAGGCGCTCCCACACCTCCTGCTGGAGGAAGCGGTTGCGCATGCGCATCGCGGCCTCGAAGGCGAACTCCTGGCGCTCGAGCAGCTCGGCCTCGGTGAGGCTGCCGTAGAACTCCTTGAGCGAGAGGACGCCGAAGGCGACGTGACGGGCCTCGTCGCTCATCACGTAGCGGAGGAGCTGCTTGAGCAGCGGGTCCGGCGTGGTCTGGTGGGCCATGCCGAAGGCGGCGAGGGCCAGGCCCTCGACCATCACCTGCATGCCGAGGTAGGTCATGTCCCAGCGGCTGTCGGCGATGATGTCGTCGAGCAGCAGCCCGAGGTGGGTGTTGATGGGGTAGTGGCCGCTCAGCTTGGTGTCGAGGTACTTGGCGAACACCTCGACGTGGCGGGCCTCGTCCATCACCTGGGTGGCGGCGTAGTACTTGGCGTCGATCCATGGCACCGTCTCGACGATCTTGGCCGTGCAGACGAGCGCACCCTGCTCGCCGTGCATGAACTGGCTGAGGCTCCAGTTCTGGCTCTGGATCTGGTGCTCCTTCCACTCCTTGCGGCCCCACGACTCGAGCGACGTGCCGTAGACGTCGATGCCGAACGCCTTGAGGTCGGCCGGCCCGTTGGCCACGCCCACCTCCTCGACGAGCGCGTCCTGGTCGACCTCGGTGTCCCACGGCAGGTCGGTCTCGCCGTTCCACTGCGCGCCCTTGGCCTTCTCGTAGAGCTTGTTGAGCGCCGGCCGCCTCCCCTTCTCGTAGTCCCACGTGAAGATGGCGTCGGCGTTGTCGCGCACGGCGTGGACGGCCTCGTCCACGTCGGTGTTCGTGATGGCCAGGATGGCCTCGAGGTCGTTGACGCCGCCGTCGGCGGTCGGTGCGGACTGGTCGCTCATCGCGCTGCTCCCGGGTGCGGGGTGTGGGGCTCGGCGGGGCGGTCACCCCAG
>DATAGR010000148.1:0-1641 GCA_036263575.1 Aquihabitans sp.
CAGCATCGTGGCGACGGCCTCGGGGACGGCCAGCGCCGCGAGCCGCTCGGCATCGGCGCTCGCCGTCACGAGCGGCCGGTCCCGATCGGTCTGGAGCCACCCGGCGAGGTCGATGCCGAGCAGGTCGAGGAGGGCGGCCGACGCCTGCGCGCGCGCCGTCAGGACGGCCGAGCGGAGGAGCGCCTCGTCCGGGGCAGCCGGGTCGAGCAGCCGCAGGCGCTCAGCCCTCCTCGGTGTCGAAGACCAGCACCTGCCGGTCGACCTCTCGCTCCCGTTCTCGCGCCGGTGCCTCCCCCCGGTGCTTGGCCGGCTTGGCGTCCTCGGGGGCGTAGTAGCTGTAGTAGTAGCGCTTGGCGTCGGCGGACTCGAGCGAGCCCACCATGACGCAGCCGACGATGTCAGCCTCGTTGAGGCGGAGGGTGGCGATGGTCTGCTTGATCGAGCGCTCGGTCGACCGGCCGAGGCGGACGACGACGATCACCCAGTCCACGCACGACAGGTAATCCACGGTGTCGTTGGCGACCATAAGGGGCGCGCTGTCGACCACGACCGGGCGCCCGGCCCGCTGACCGGCGCGGGTGATCGTGGCGAGGCGGGAGAGCAGGCCGGTGACGCGATCCACAGCCGGGCCGCTCGGGACGACGTTGACGCCCGACACCGGGTCACGGGTGACGATCTCTGCGACCGACGCCGCGAGGTCGGGTCCGGCCTCCAGCGACGACAGGCCCGGGATCCGAGGCACCTCGAAGAGGTGGTGGACGGTGGGGCGGCGCACGTCACCACCCACCACGATGGGGTCCTGCCCGACCTCGGTGTAGCTGTACGACAGGAAGGCCGCGGTGGTGGTCTTGCCCTCGCCGGGCGCCGCCGACACCACCAGCACCCGTGCCGGCGAGGTCCGCTCGTCGGCGACGTTGCGGAAGTCGAGGTGGGACCGCAGGGCGCGGAACGACTCGGCGAACGGGCCGGTGAAGGTGGCGGGGTCCACCCGCTTGAGGACCTTGCCTCGCCGTCGGTTCATGACGGGGACCATGGCCAGGACCGGGGCCCCGATGAGCCGCTCGGCGTGGCTGGGGTCGTCGATGCGGGGGTTGAGCTTCTCGACGAACGCCACGATGGCGACGGCACCGACCAGGCCGATGAGGAGACCGAGGACCACCCGGAGGCGGGTGTCGGCCGGCAGCTGGAGCTTGCTCTTGACGTCCTTCGTCGCCTCACCGACCTTCACCGACCGGTAGACCAACCCCTCCTCCCCGGCGGTCTGCTCGTCCCGTAGTGCGGCCTCGGCGGCGGCGACATCGGCCTCCAGTGCGTCCAGCTCGATCTGCAGCGCGGGAGGGGCCACGGGTGCGCCGAGCGCCGGCCCGTTCGCGTTCACGAAGTCCGCCAGGCGTTGGCGAGCGCCTTCGACGATGGCCGTCGCGTCGTCGAGCCGTTCCTGGCGGGCCTGGTCCCGGGCGTCGTTGTTGCTGTCGACCAGCACGTCGTTGAGCGCCTGGGCGCCACGCGCGGCGATCGCGGGTTCGGCTGCGGTCGCGGTCAACGTGACGACGCCGTTCTCCTCGTTTAATCGGGCGTCCAGCGTCACCTGGTCGGCGCCGGGCCCGATCGCTCGCTCGACGAGGTCCCTGGACGCGCCCT
>DATAGR010000149.1:0-11969 GCA_036263575.1 Aquihabitans sp.
GCCCCTGCTCGATGTGGAGCTCGACGAACGCGTGCGGGGAGCGGGCCGGGCACGGCATCGGGCCGACGTAGCCGATGCGCTCGAGCTCCTCCCCCGCCACCGCGCCGTCGACGCCGACCGTGTCGAGGGCGACCTCGAGCGGCAGCCCGCCGACGTACACGAGGCTGCCGAACATGTCGGGGGCGAACCGGCTCCCCTCCTCGTTCGTGAAGAACGCCACCGCCAGCGGCCGGTCGAGCTCGACGCCACCGGTGATCACCGTCTCGATCGCCTCGAGCCCGGCGAGCACACCCAGGTTGCCGTCGAAGCGTCCGCCGGTCCGGACCGTGTCGATGTGCGACCCGGTCATGACCGGCGGCTCGGTGGCGTCGGGCGGCCAGGTGCCGACCACGTTGCCGATGCCGTCGACGTCGACGCGCAGGCCCAGCTCCCCCATCCACGACACGACGAGGTCGCGCCCGTCCCGATCCGCGTCGGTCAGCGCCAGGCGCGCGCAGCCTCCGTCACCGGTGGACCCGACCTCGGCGAGGGCGTCGAGGCGGGCGGCCAGCCGGGGCCACGAGACGCGCAGCCCGCTCATCGGTCGCCGTCGGCGCTCAACGGCCGGTCACCCGTCGAGGCCGACGATGTCGGCCGGTCGCACCGGCACCCGCACCAGCGGCCGGCCGGTGGCGGCCCGGATCGCGGCCACCACGGCGGGGGTCGACGAGATGACCGGCGGCTCGCCGATGCCCTTGGCACCGAACGGCGCCTCCGGCTCGGGCACCTCGATCCAGTCGATCAGGACGTCCGGCACGTCGAGCGCGGTGGGGATCAGGTAGTCGGTGAAGGACGGGTTCCGGGGTCGCCCCTCCACGAGGAGCATCTCCTCCATCACCGCCAGCCCGACGCCCTGGGCGATCCCGCCCTCGACCTGGCCGATGGCGGCGGTGGGGTTGAGGACCTTGCCGACGTCCTGGGCGGTCGCGATCTGCACCACCCGCACGAGGCCCAGCTCCGGGTCGACGTCGACCACGGCGCGGTGGGCGGCGCACGCCACCGAGACGTGGGCGTCGCCCTGGCCGTCGGCGTCGAGGGGGTACGTCGTGCGGTGCTGGAAGCGGACGCTGTCGGAGAAGGCCCGGTCGGCCGTGAGGTCGGCGAGGGCCACGTCGACCGGCACCGCCCCGGACCGGGCGACCACCCGCCCGCCCACCAGGTCGAGGTCGGCCTCCTCGGCGCCGTGGGCACCGGCGACCCCGGTGAGCACCTGTGCTCGCACCGACCGGCACGCCTTCTCGACGGCACCGCCCGACATCCAGGTCTGGCGGCTCGCCGAGGTCGAGCCCGCCGAGCCGATCGCCGTGTCGGCCGGGGCGACGACGACATCGTCGACGCCGAGCACCTCACGGCCGATCTGCTGGCAGAGGGTGACGAACCCCTGGCCGACCTCAGCCGCCGCGCAGGTGACGGTGACGATGCCCCCCTCGAGGTGGCACGACGCGTGGGAGTCGTCGTCGTAGCCCTCGGCGTACATCAGGTTCTTGAAGCCCACGGCGAACCCGGTGCCGCGGACGACGTCGCCGTGGTCGGTGGTGCGGCCCGCGCCCCCGGGTCGGCCCATCGGATCGCTGGCGGACGGGTCGGCGGCGAGCGGCTCGGGCAGCGGGAGCGCGGCGGTGGCCCGGATCACCTCGGCCACCGGCAGGGCGCCGTCGACCACCTGGCCCGTGAGCAGCGTGTCCCCCGGTGCCATCGCGTTGCGCAGCCGGAGCTCCACCCGGTCGATGCCGCAGGCGTCGGCCAGCTCGTCCATCTGGGCCTCGTGGGCGAAGCACACCTGCACCGCGCCGAAGCCGCGCATGGCCCCGCACGGCGGGTTGTTGGTGCGCACCCCGAGGCCCTCGACCACCGCGTTCGGGGTGTTGTACGGCCCGGCGCTGAAGCAGGCGGCGTTGGCGACGACGTGGTAGCTCGAGGACCGGTAGGCCCCGCCGTCGAGCACGATCCGGGCCTCGTAGCTGACGATGGTCCCGTCGGCGTCGGCCGAGTGCCGCATCCAGAGGCGGCCGGGGTGGCGGTGCACGTGGCCGAGGAAGGACTCCTCCCGGCTGTACACCATCTTCACCGGGCGCCCGGCCCGCTGCGCGAGCAGCGAGGCGTGGATCTGCAGGCTGACGTCCTCCCGGCCGCCGAACGCTCCGCCGACGCCGCCGAGGGTCAGGCGCACCTTGTCCGGCGGCAGGCCGAGCGCCTCGGCGATCTGGTCGCGGTCGTTGTGCAGCCACTGGGTCGACACGATGAGGTCGATGCCGCCGTCCTCGGCCGGGGAGGCCAGCCCCGCCTCGGGACCCATGAACGCCTGGTCCTGCATCCCGAGCTCGTAGGTCCCCTCGACCACCACGGGCCCCCGCGCCGTCGGGTCGCCCTTGTTGATCAGCAGGCGGCGGAAGGTGTTGCCGTCGGGGTGGAGGTCGGGTGCGGTGAGGGCCTCCTCCGGATCGAGCACGGGCGGGGTGACCTCGTAGTCCACGACGATCGCGGCCAGCGCCCGCCGGGCGGTCTCCGGGTGGTCGGCCGCCACCGCCGCCACCGGCTCGCCGGCGTAGCGGACCTGCTCCCACGCGAACACCGGTTGGTCCCGGTGCTCGAGGCCGTAGTACTTCGAGCCGGGCACGTCGTCGGCGGTGACGACGGTGGTCACGCCGGGCAGCGCGAGGGCCGCCGACACGTCGATCGACCGGATGCGGGCGGAGGCGTGGGGCGACCGGAGCGTCGCGCCCCAGACCATGTCGTCGGCCCAGAGGTCGCCGCTGAACGCGAACTCGCCCCGCACCTTGGGACCGCCGTCGGGCCGAGGCGCGTCGACGCCCAGCGCGCCGCGACCGGTGCGGGCGCCTGCGGCCGTGGCGTCGTCGACCGTCTTGTCGTCGACCGTCTTGTCGTCGACCGTGCTCATCGCCCGCCCCGGTTCACGACACGACCCCACGACGGACGGCGACGGCGGCCTCGACGGCGGCGAACACCCGGCCGTAGCCGGTGCACCGGCAGAGGTTGCCCGAGATCGCCTCGCGCACCTCGAGGTCCGACGGCTCGCTCGTGCGGTTCAGCAGGTCGTGCACGGCCATGACGAGCCCCGGCGTGCAGAAGCCGCACTGGACCGCGCCCTCGTCGACGAAGGCCTGCTGCACGTCGGTGAAGTCGCTGCGCTCGGGCTGGAGGCCCTCGACGGTGGTGATGGCGGTGCCGGTGGCCGACGCCGCCAGCACGAGGCACGAGCACACCAGCTCGCCGTCGACCTCCACCGAGCACGACCCGCACTCGCCCTGCTCGCACCCCGACTTGGAGCCGGGCAGGCCGAGCCGCTCGCGCAGCACGTAGAGCAGGCTCTCGCCCAGCCAGGCGTCCTCGACGGTGCGCTCGGTGCCGTTGACGGTGAGCACGTAGGGCGCGGTCACGCCGCGACCTCCCTGTCGGGTGCGCCGGGCGCGCACGCGGTGCGGAGGCTGCGCTCGGCCAGCACCGCCACCGCGTGGCGGCGGTAGGCGGCGGTGCTGCGGTGGTCGTCGATCGGCGACGCCGCGGCGGCCACCAGCTCGCCGAAGCGTCGGGCGGCAGCGGGGTCGACGAGCGTGCCGGTGGCCCAGTCGATCGCGTCGGCGGCGAAGGCCGAGGCCTCGGGTGCGGGCAGCGGCACGGGGCCGACGGAGCCGAGCCCCACGCCCACCCGCCGGTCTCCCGGATCGACGCTCAGGGCGACCGAGGCGACGGCGATGACCATGGCGTTGCGCACCCCGACCTTGCGGTACTGCTGGGCGCCGCCCGTGACCGGCACCCGCACGCCGGTGATCACCTCGGCCGGCCCCAGCGCCGTGCGCTTCGGCCCGGTGGCGAACTCGACCATCGGCAGGGAACGACGGCCGTCGGGACCAGCCAGCTCGACGGTGGCGCCCAGCGCCACGAGGACGGGGAGCGCGTCGCCGGCCGGCGACGACGTGCCGAGGTTGCCCCCGATCGTGCCGGCGTTGCGGATCTGCGGTGAGCCGACGGTGCGCGACGCGTGGGCCAGGCCCGGCACCAGCTCGGCGAGCTCCGATCGGAGGAGCTGCCCGTAGGTGACCCCGGCGCCGATGACGAGGTGGTCGTCCTCGCGACGCCACGTCGCGAGCTCGGCGACCGTGCGGAGGGCGATCACCGCCTCGGGTCGGGTGGCGCCGGCGTTGACGGCCACCATGAGGTCGGTGCCACCGGCGAGCACCGCCGCCGCGGGCTGCTCGACGCGGGCGGCGACGACCTCGTCGACGGTGGTGGGCAACACGACGTCCATGGACCAGCAAGCCTCCTGGCGCTTCAACAGTTTGTCAACGCGACACCGTGACGGCTGTGTGAACTGTCCCGCTCAGCGAGGTCGGGAGACCCTCACCCAGGTCGGGAGACCCTCACCAAGGTCGGGAGACCTGGGTGGCGACCCGACTGGCGCCGGCGGCCAGGGCGGCGCGCACCACGCGGTCGAGGGCCTCGAGCACGTGGTCGTCGTCGTCGCCGGTCAGCTGGGTGCCGAAGGGGCCGAACTCGACCTGGAGGCCGGAGTCGGTGGCGGCCCGCAGGGCGGCCTCGACGTGGGGGCCCGGCGTCCCCTCCACGAACGGCTCGACCGTGAACTCGACCACCAGCGGCATGGCCCCGGAGCCTACGGGGCCCCGCCCGTCGCAGGGACCGGGAGGGTCACCCCTGCTCGCTCACCCCTGCTGTTCGGTGGGGCGGATCAGCACCTCGTTCACCGCCATGCGGCGGGGACGGGTCACGACGTAGGTGATGGCGTCGGCGATGTCCTCGGGCTGCATGATCTCCACGCCGCTGAAGCGCTTGGCCATGCCGGCGCGCACCTCCTCGCGGACGTGGGTGGCCAGCTCGGTGGCGACGGCCCCGGGCTCGACGAGCGCCACGCGCACGTGGCGCTCGGTGACCTCCTGGCGGAGCGACTCGCTGAACGCCCCGACCCCGTGCTTGGTCAGGTTGTACACGCCGGACCCGAGGCGGGCGATCCGCCCGGCCACGGAGCTGATGTTGACGAGGTCGGCCACGCCACGCGGCTCGGGCTCCGCCGCGGCCCGGAGGAGGTGGGGCAGCGCGGCGCGGGCGACGTAGAGCAGGCCCTTGACGTTGAGGTCGACCATGCGCTCCCACTCGTCGAGCGGGGCGTCCTCGATGGGGCCGAGCAGCATCACCCCGGCGTTGTTGATCACGATGTCCAGCCGGCCGTGCTGGCCTGCTGCCTGGTCGACCAGCGCGGCGGCCTGGTCGCCGTCGGTCACGTCGACCTCGGCGGCGACGGCGGTGCCGCCGTCCTCGCCGATCGAGGCCACCAGCTCGTCGAGGCGGTCCTTGCGCCGGGCCGCGGCCACGACGGTCGCCCCCTCCGCCGCCAGGGCGCGGGCCGTCGCCGCGCCGATCCCGCTGCTGGCCCCGGTCACCAGGGCCACCGTGCCGTCGAGTCGTCCGTTCGCTGCCATGGCGGCGCACGGTACCGGCGACGCCGGGGTTCAGGCGGAGAAGCCGCCGGCCTCCGCGGGCGGCGCGGGGGCGACGCTCAGGTCGAAGCCGCCCGGGAGGTGACCCGTGTCGTTGTAGCGGCGGAGCACCCACCGGTCCTCGGTGACGACGAGGTGGGTGATGCTGCCGTTGTCGCAACCGGTGAAGGCGAACGGCTCGCCGCCGGTGGCCAGCGCCGTCACCAGGCCGATGATGCCGCCGTGGCTGAACGCGGCGACGCGCTGGTCGGGGTGGGCGTCGGCGATCCGGCCGATGGCCTCGGTGGTGCGGACCACCAGGTCCTCCTGCGACTCGGCCCCGGGGATGACGTCCCAGCGGCCGACCTCGGCGAGCTGCTTGGCGATCGGGTCGCCCGACGCGACCTTCTGGCGGAAGAGGCCGCCCTCCCACTCGCCCAGGTGCACCTCCCGCAGGTCCCGCTCCACCACCGGCTCGATCCCGGTGCGAGCGGCCAGCGGGGCGGCGGTCTCCACGGTGCGGCGGAGGGTGGTGACGTAGATCGCGTCCAGCTGCTGGTCGGCCAGGCGCTCGCCCACGAGCTCCGCCTGCTCCCGGCCATCGGGGGCGAGGGCGGGGTCGCCGTGGCCGTCGACCAGCGGGAACGGCCGCCCGGGCACCGCCGGCTCCGACTCGCCGTGGCGGACCAGGAAGATCTCGGTGGCGCCCGGGGGACGGCGGAAGCGGTGCTGGCGGTAGGTCGTCTCGGCCATGGGGCGACGGTACCGCCGGTCAGGTGCGGCGCCCGCCGGAGGGGTCGAGCCCGGTGCGCTCCGGGGTCAGGTGGGCCAGGAACCGTTGGGCGAGCGGACGGGCGATGCCAGGTCCGAACGCGGCCACCTCGCGCCGCAGCGCCGGCCGGAAGGCCACGGCGAGGTGGCGCTCCTCCGGCGGCACGGAGATGGCGGGGACCATGGCGGGCCCGAGGCCGGCGGCGGCCAGGCGCACCGCGGTGTCGATCTGGCGGGTGCGCACCGCCGGCTGCGGCGAGAAGCCGGCATCGGCGCACGTCTGGACCACCAGGTCGTGCAGGCCGTGGTCGGCGTCGAAGAGCACCCACGCCACGCCGGCGAGGGCCTCGAGCCGGACCGGCCCGCGCCGCCCGAGCAGCGGCGAGCTCGGCGGCAGCACCAGGACGTAGCGCTCCCACCCGAGGCGCACCTGCGGCCCGCCCCACCCCGCCGGCGGTGCCGCGATGGCGACGTCGCGGTCGCGCCGGTCGAGCGAGGCGACGAGGTCGTCGCGCCGCAGGTGCTCCCGCACGCGCACCGAGACGGTGGGCTCCTCGGCGTGCCAGGCGGCGAGGGCCGGCGGCAGGATCGTCGCCGCCAGCGACGACACAACGCCGATGGTCAGCACGTCGTCGTCGGTGGCGGTGCGGCGCGCCGCGTCGAGCCCGCGACGCCCCACCTCCAGCAGCTCGCGACCGCTGGCGGCCAGCACCCGGCCGGCCTCCGTGGGCCGCACGCCCCGCCCGACCCGCTCGAACAGGGGCACGCCGACCCGCCGCTCCAGCAGTGCGAGCTGGTGCGACACCGTCGGCTGGGTGACGTGCAGGAGCGATGCGGCCCGGGCCAGCGTGCCGAGGTCGACGACCGCGACGAGGTACTCCACCTGCCGAAGGGACAGGTCACCGCTCAGCTCGTCCACGGCTCATTCCTAGACCACGGTCCCATAGACGCACTGCATCGGTTGGTGCAGAAGATGCAGTGGATCCGTACGGTGCGGTCGCCCACGATGGTCGTCATGACGACGCTGGTGCTGCAGGGCGGTCGGGTCATGGACCCGGCCTCCGAGACCGACACGACGACCGACGTGGTGATCCGCGACGGGGTCATCGCCGCCATCGGGCCGGTGGACCCGACCGTCCTGGCCGAGCCGGGCGTGGAGGTCGTGGATTGCACCGGCCTCCTCGTCACGCCGGGCCTCATCGACCTCCACGTGCACGTGATGGCCGGGTTGGGCGACTTCTGCGTGGAGCCGGACAGCGTCGGCGTCGCCATGGGCGTGCCCGTGCTGGTCGACGGCGGCACCAGCGGCGTGGCGACCTTCGACATCAGCCGCCGGGCGATCATCGACCACCCGGACACCAAGACCCGGGTGCTGTCGTTCATCGACCCCAACCAGCTCTACCTGGCCACCAAGGACTTCATCTGCCACAAGCTGGAGATCGCCAACGACCCTCGGAACCTCGACTTCGAGTCGCTGGCCGCGTCGGTCGAGCGGAACCGGGACATCCTCGTGGGCGCCAAGGCCCGCGCCTGCCACACCGGCGACCCCGAGTTCTCGCCGTTCCTCGATGCCGCCCAGCGCGCCATGGGCGACCTGCCCGTGATGGTGCACCTGGGCCGGTTCCCCTTCACGCCCGTGATCACGCCCAAGGCCCTGCTGCGCCAGCTGCGCGGCGGCGACATCATCACCCACGCCTTCCGCGGCGCGGGCGGCATGTGCGGGCCGGACGGCAAGGCGGTCCCCGAGTTCCGTGACGCCGTGGACCGCGGCGTGATCCTCGACATCGGCCACTCCGGCACCGACTTCCGCTTCAAGGACGCCCGGCGGCTGATCGACCAGGGCTACCTGCCGGATACGCCGTCGACCGACCTCAACGTGTTCAACATCTCCGGACCGGTGTTCTCGCTGGCCGAGACGCTCACCAAGATGCTCGCCCTCGACCTCGACCTGCGCCACGTGATCGCCATGGCGACCTCGAACACCGCACGGGCCATCAAGCGCAGCGACGAGCTCGGGGCGCTCGCGGTCGGGCGTCGCGCCGAGGTGTCGGTGCTGCGCCTCTGCACCGACGGCCCCTTCCCCGTGTCCGACGGCGTCGAGGTGGTCGAGTCCCCGACCGCGCTCCAGCCCGTCGGCTGCGTCCGGGCCGGCGCGTGGCACGAGACGCCGACGCTCCCCACGTACGCCGACACCGGCAAGACGTGGGGCGAGATGCCCGACGACATCGACTGGTGACCGGCCGCGACCGACCTGCTGGTCAGGAGCGGGCGTTCAGGTAGTTGTAGACGGTGAACCGGCTGACGCCGAGGGCGTCGGCGATGTCCTCCACGGCCTTGCGGTAGCGGAACGCACCGCGCTCGTTGAGCCGGGCCACCGCGACCTGCTTCTGCTCGCGGGTCATGTCGACGAGGCGACCGCCCATCTCGGCCTCGACCCCGGCGATCAGGCGACTGAGCCCGGCGTCGGACTCGCCCAGCCGGAAGCCGCCGACCACCTCGCCCTCCCACTCGAGCGGGATGTCGTCGGTGCGGACGCGCGTGCGGCCGACGATGGTGGCCCCGACCGCCTCGGCCACCGGCTCCAGGGCGACGAGGAGGGGGTGGCGGGCCGGCACGGCGGCCACGCTAGGCCGATCCCCCCGGAGGCATCGCGGTCCGTGCTCGCCGGGGCGCTCGGTGCTCCCCGCCGCGGCGTGAACCGCTCGTGAACAAGGCGCCTGGTGCGTTGACACCTGCGTGGCGACGGGCGACCGTCGCCGCCATGGCCACGCTCGTCCGCAACGGCATCGTCCTCCCCATGACCGGTGGCCGTGCCCGCCTCGACCCCGGATCGGTGTTGGTCGACGGTACGACCATCGTGGCCGTCGGCGGCGTGGAGGATCTCGACGCCGATCCCCGCTCGGCCAGCGCCGAGGTCGTCGACGCGACCGGGCACGCCGTGCTCCCGGGCCTCCACAACTGCCACCTCCACTCGGGGCTGCTGCGCGGCACCGCCGAGAGCATGTCGCTGTGGGACTGGCTCAAGACCTACGTCGACCCGGCCCACCGGGCCCTCACCCCCGAGATCGCCGAGGCGGCGTCGCTCCACTGCTACGCCGAGAGCCTCCTTGCCGGCACCGTCTCGGTGATGGACATGTGGCGGTTCATGGAGGGCTCGGCCGCAGCCGCGACGACGCTCGGCATCCGGGCCACGCTCGTGCCCTACGTCGCCGACCTCGAGGGCTACGACTACTTCGAGACGATCGAGACGAACCGGAAGCTGCTCGAGTCGCACCGCACGGCGGCCGACGGCCGGGTGCGCTCGTGGGTCGGCCTCGAGCACCTCTTCTACTGCTCGCCCGAGGCGTTCCGAGCCGCCGCCGACCTGGCCGACGAGTTCGACACCGGCATCCACACCCACTCCTCCGAGTCCATCTGGGAGGTCCAGGAGTCGCTGCGGCAGTTCGGCCGCCGGCCGATCGAGGAGTTCTACAACCGGGGCATCCTCGGCGACCGCACGGTGGTGGCCCACTGCGTCTGGCTCGACGACCGGGAGATCGAGCTGCTGGCCGCCACCGGCACCTCGGTGGCGCACTGCCCGTGTTCGAACATGAAGCTGTCCTCCGGTCCGGCGCGCATCGGCGACCTGCGCGCCAAGGGCGTCCACGTCGGGCTGGGCAGCGACGGCGAGAAGGAGAACAACAACCTCGACCTGGTGGAGGAGATGAAGTTCGCGTCGCTCCTGCAGAAGGTGACGACGCTCGACCCGACCAGCGGCGACCCGTGGGACGTGCTCGCCATGGCGACGATCGACGGGGCCCGGGCGCTGGGCCTGGGCGACGTGAGCGGGTCGTTGGCACCGGGCAAGCGGGCCGACCTGATCACCATCGACCTCGGCGGGCTCCACACCACGCCGGTCCTGCACGGCGAGGACTTCAACGTGGCCGCCCACGTCGTCTTCTCGGCCAGCGGGCGGGACGTGCGCGACGTGTTCGTCGACGGCCGCCGGGTGGTGGCCGGGGGCCAGCCCACGACGTTCGACGTGGCCACCGTCCGGGCGCGGGCCCAGGCCGCGGCCGAGGAGCTCTTCGAGCGACGGGCCGCGCTGTCGGCGCAGCCGGCCGGGTGAGGCGCGACGGGCCGAGGCCAGCCGGGTGAGGTGGCTGGGCGAGGGGCTGGGCCGACCGGGCCGCCGACGGGGGCGTGGCAGGCTGCGGACATGCCCGAGGTCAACCCCGCCGACGCGGTCAACCCCACCGACGCGATCAACCCGACCGATGCCACGGACGCCGCCGATCGCGAGGAGCTGACCTGGGAGGCCTTCGGCGACGCCACCCGGTCGTTGGCCGAGGCCATCGCCGCCGACGGCTGGATCCCCGACATCGTCGTCGCCGTCGCTCGCGGCGGGCTGACCGTCGGCGGCGCCCTCGCCTACGCCCTCGGCGTGAAGAACTGCGGGGCCATCAACGTCGAGTTCTACACGGGCGTCGACGCCCGCCTCGACGTGCCCGTGGTGCTGCCGCCCAGCCTCAACCTGCTCGACATCACCGACCTCGACGTGCTCATCGCCGACGACGTCGCCGACACCGGCCACACCCTCCGCCTCGTCCGGGAGGTGCTGGCCCAGCACGTCCGCGAGGCCCGCACCGCCGTGCTGTACCACAAGCCCCAATCGGTCATCGCCCCCACCTACGCCTGGAAGCAGACCGACGCCTGGATCAACTTCCCCTGGTCCACCCTCCCCCCGGTGGCCGGCCTCCCGCCTCGCTGATCGGTCCCGGCCGGCCCGTCGACCGTCCGACTCGGAACGGTTCGAGAGGGGCCGAAAGTGTCAGACCCCCTCTCTAGGGTTGGGCATGTCCTCGGAGGTGGCGGATGCGCAGCAGGCGGCGGCGTTCGATGCGGTGTCGCGGGCGCTCGACGGGTTGGCGGCCGTGGGCGTGGCGCCGTTCGACGCGGCCGATGCGCGGGTGGTGATCGCCGAGCTGGAGGTGTTCGCTCGGCGCATGCGCTCGTTCCAGGTCGACGTGGTGGACGGGGTGGAGCAGCGCGGGTTGCATCGGGTGGACGGTCATGCGTCGGCGAAGGTGCTGGTGCGCCACGTCGCCAAGCTCTCCGACGTCGAGGCGCACCGGCGGGCCCAGGCCGCGAGGGCGCTGCGGGACCTGCCGTCGGTGCAGGCGGCGTTCGCGACGGGCCGGGTCGGTGGCTGTCAGGTCGATCGCATCGCCCGGGCCCACGCCAACCGGCGGGTCCGTGAGCGGTTGTGCCGCCAGGACGAGGCGCTGGCCCTGGCCGCCGAGCACCTGGCCTATCGGCGCTTCGACGGGTTGGTGGGTGATTGGGTGCGGCGCATGGACGAAGACGGGACCTGTGACCGCGACCAGCGGGCCCATGAGGATCGTGACGCCAAGATCGTGCAGGACCTCGATGGCGGCTGGGCCACCACCGCGTTCTGTGCGTCGGTGCAGGGGGCGGAGCTCCACTCGATCTTCCGGGCCTACGTGGAGGCGGAGTTCGTCGCCGATTGGGCCAAGGCCCGCCTCACCCACGGCGACGAGACCACCGTCGAGCACCTCGAGCGCACCGACGCCCAGCGCCGCTTCGATGCCCTCTTCGAGATCTTCCAACGCGCCGCTTCTGCCCACGCCAACGCCGACGGTGGGTCGCAGATCGTGACCAACATCGTCATCGACCACGCCACCTACCAACGCCAGCTCCGCCGCCTCA
>DATAGR010000150.1:0-2437 GCA_036263575.1 Aquihabitans sp.
GACGACGGGCAGTGGGTCGGGAAGGTCCACACCGGGCGGTCGGCGTGGTCCGGGTCGGGGACGGGGCCCACGACCTCGGGGATGACGTCGCCGGCGCGGCGGACGACGACGGTGTCGCCCACCCGCACGTCCTTGGCCCGCACCTGGTCCTCGTTGTGCAGCGTGGCGCGCGTGACGGTGACGCCGCCGACGAACACGGGCTCGAGCACGGCGAAGGGGGTGACCCGCCCGGTGCGGCCGACCGAGACCTCGATGGCGCGCAGCAGCGTGGTGCGCTCCTCGGGCGGGAACTTGTAGGCGATGGCCCAGCGAGGGGCGCGAGAGGTGAACCCCAGCGCCTCGCGACGGGCGAGGTCGTCGACCTTCACGACGGCGCCGTCGATCTCGTAGGGCAGGTCGTGGCGATGGTGCTGCCAGTGGTCGCAGAAGGCGGCGACGTCGGCCGCGGTGTCCAGCACCCGCCGCTCCGGGTTCACGGCGAAGCCCCACTCGTCGAGCTGGCGCAGCGTCTCCTCGTGGCTGGTGAACGCCGGCCCGCCCTCCACCTCACCCAGCTGGTAGCACCACATCGACAGCTCGCGCCGGGCCGTGACGGCCGAGTCCTTCTGGCGCAGCGAACCGGCGGCGGCGTTGCGGGGGTTGACCGCCACCGGGCTGGGCTTGCGGCCGGCCTCGATCCGCACCCGGTTCTCCTCCTCCTGGAAGGCCTGCAGGCGCTCGAAGGCCGGGCGCGACATGTAGACCTCGCCCCGTACCTCCAGCACGGGCGGCGCCCCGGCCGGCAGCTGGTCCGGGACGTCGGCGATGGTGCGGACGTTGGCCGTGACGTCCTCGCCCACCTTGCCGTCGCCCCGGGTGGCGCCCTGCACGAGCCGGCCGCCCTCGTAGCGCAGGGAGATGGCGACCCCGTCGATCTTGAGCTCGCAGCAGTAGCCGACGACCTCCTCGACCGCCGGCTCGTCCTCGGCCACCGCCTCGCCCTCGGCGGGCCCGTCGGCGGGCACGTCGGCGGGCACCTCGGCGCGGGCCGCCGCATCGGCCGCCGCCGCCGTCCGGGCCAGGCGGCGGGCCACCCGCACGCCCCACGCCACCAGCTCGTCGGGCGTGAAGGCGTTGTCGAGCGACATCATCGGCACCCGGTGCACCACCGGCGCGAACGTGGCCGACCCGGGG
Source organism: Aquihabitans sp. (assembly GCA_036263575.1). Taxonomy (GTDB): domain Bacteria; phylum Actinomycetota; class Acidimicrobiia; order Acidimicrobiales; family Iamiaceae; genus Aquihabitans. The sequence continues at coordinate 1,174 of DATAGR010000150.1, forward strand.
GCGCCGACCAGCGCCGTCGGGGTGCCCTCGACCACCAGCTCGGGGAACCGCTCCTCCAGGGCGCGCAGCTCGCGCACGAGCTCGTCGTACTCGGCGTCGGAGATCGTGGGCGCGTCGTCGGTGTGGTAGCGCCGGTTGTGGTCGGCGATCTCCTCGCGCAGCGCCGTCGCCCGCCCGAGGAGCTCGTGATCGGGCCCGGCGGGAGCCCGCGGCGTGGGGTCCGCTGACGTCATGACCCGGACCCTACAAGTGGGGGGTGACGGCGAGATCGGGCTGCAGGCGGCTCGGCCGGCGCCCGGCCGGGCATGGGCCGAAAGCCTCAACTCGGGCCGCCCAGGGCCGACTGGATCGGGGCCGGTCGACCCGCCCGGCCGACGAAGCTGAAGCGAGGGACCGCACCGACGATGACGCTGAACGGCACGCTGGAGGACTTCTCGCCCGCCGGCATCCTCAAGGTCCTCTCGGCCGACGGCCGCACCGGCGCGGTCCGCTTCGGCGGCCCCCACGGCTGCACGGTGTACCTGCACCGGGGCCAGCTGTACTTCGCCCGCAACGAAGGCACCGACGAGGCCCTGGCCACGGCCCTCGTGCGGCCCGGGCGCCTCACCGCCGACGACTGGGGTCGGGCCATCGACGCCAGCGGCGAGCGCCCCATGGTGGGCGAGCTGCTGGTCCGCGAGGGCGCGATCGGCGCCGACCTCCTCGCCTCGGTCGTGCTGTCGGTCGTCTACGACCCGCTGATCGACCTGTTCCGCGACGGCACCGGCGAGTTCGACTTCGAGCCCGACACGGTGCACTGGCTCGGGCCGTTCCGCGCCTTCCCCGTCGACGCCATCGTCGGCGAGGTGCGCAAGCGGGTCCGCGAGGTCGACGAGTGGTCGACCACCATCCCCGACCTCGACGCCTGGGTCGAGGCCAGCCGGACCCTGCCCGGCAACGCCGCCCAGGTCACCATCCTCCGCGAGGACTGGGAGCTCGTGACCGCCCTGTCCGGGCCCCGCACCGTGCGGGAGCTGGCCAGCGAGCTCGGACGCGGCGCCTACTCCACGGCGCGGGTCGTGCACCGCCTGCACCAGGCCGGCCTCGTCGAGGTCGTCGCGACCAACGGGCAGGCCGAGGTCGTCCCGATCCGTCGGGGCACCGAGCACCTGAACCACGCGCCCGATGCGCCGGTGCTCGACGCCGACGTCGACCCCCTGCTCGCCATGGGCCTCCCCCACCGCAGCGCTCGGACCGCGCCCGACGACCAGGGCGCGCCGGCCGA
>DATAGR010000151.1:0-7919 GCA_036263575.1 Aquihabitans sp.
AGGCGGCGGCCCGCGCCACCGGGCGGCGGTGGGACGTGGTCGGCCGACCCGCCGGGCCGCCACCGCCCGGCGACGCAAGCGAGGGATCGCCCGTGCGCTGGCACGGCCACGTCGACGACCCGTGGCCGCTGCTGTGCGACGCCTCGGTGGTCGTGTCGGCCGCCGGCGCGGCGTCGGTCGCCGAGGTGGCGGCCGCCCGTCGCCCGGCCGTCCTCGTCCCGCAGCCACGGCCGTTCGACGAGCAGGCGTCGCTGGCCCGCCAGGTCGCCCGGTGGGCGCCGGTCATGATCCCCGATGGCGGGCCCGGCGAGGCGGCCTGGTCAGCCGACTGGCCCGAGGCCGTGGAGCGCGCCGCCGCCCTCGACGGCGAGGGGTGGGGCCGCCACCACGACGGCCGGGCGGCGGACCGGTTCGCCGCGGTCCTGGCCGAGATCGAGGTCCCCTGACCGTCGCTCAGTCGGCGGACGTGGGCTCGTTGCGGAGCAGCCCGAGGGCGTGCAGGAGGTCGGCTGCGCTGTGGTCGGCCTCGAGGGGGTGCCGGAGCGGCAGGTCGGGGTGGACCTCGTAGGTGTTGCGCCGCCCGGTGCGGGTGCGGGTGATGTAGCCGTCGGCCTCGAGGTCGGCGATGATCGCCTGCACGGCGCGCTCGGTGATGCCGACCCGCTCGGCGATGTCCCGGCCCCGCAGGGTCGGGTCCTGGCTGATGCTCACGAGCACGTGGGCGTGGTTGGTGAGGAACGTCCAGCGGGGCTTGCGGTCCTCGGGCATCGGTGCCTCGATCGGGTGCTCACGACGTGCGAAGCAGGGACCGTACCCCGCCGGGTAGTGCCGCCGTCGTGACCCTCCACGCCTGCCTCCTGAACTGCTCGCTCAAGCGCTCGACCGAGCCCTCGTCCACCCAGCGCCTCCTCGAGGAGGTGGGCGCCGAGCTGCGAGACCACGGCGTCGAGGTGCGCCCGACCCTCCACCTCGCCGACCTCGACATCCGCCCCGGCGTCACGTCGGACGAGGGCGACGGCGACGCCTGGCCCGAGATCCGCCGCGCCATCCTCGACAGCGAGATCCTCGTGATGGGATCGCCGGTGTGGATGGGCCAGCCGTCGTCGGTGGCCAAGCGGGCGCTCGAGCGCATGGACGCCTTCCTGAGCGAGACCGACGATGAGGGCCGCATGCCGTCGTACGGCCAGGTGGCGATCGTCGCCGTCGTCGGCAACGAGGACGGCGCCCACCACGTCTCGGCGGAGCTGTACCAGGCGCTCAGCGACGTCGGCTTCACGCTGGCACCCAACGCCGTCACGTACTGGGTCGGCGAGGCCATGCAGTCCACCGACTACAAGGACCTGTCCGAGACCCCCGAGCAGACCGCCGGCACCACGGCGACCGCCGTGCGCAACAGCGTGCACCTCGCCTCGTTCCTGCAGGCCAGCCCGTTCCCCGGGGTGCCCTCGCCCTGATCGGGACGCCGGGTCGAACGGCGGCCGGTACGGTCGGCGCGGTGGCGAAGGCTCCGGCGGTCGAGATCGAGGTCGAGGGGCGGCCGGTCCGGATCTCGAACCCCGACCGCGTGTACGTGCCCTCGACCGGCGCGACGAAGCTCGACCTCGTCGAGTACTACCTCGCCGTCGGCCCGGGGATCGTCAACGCGCTGCGCGAGCGGCCGTGCATGCTCCACCGGTTCCCGACCGGGCTGAGCGGCGAGAAGGTGCACCAGAAGCGGGTGCCCGCCGGGGCGCCCCCGTGGTTGGAGACGGTGCGGGTGCACTTCCCGCGGTACGGCCAGCACGCCGACGAGCTGTGCGTGACCGAGCTGGCCCAGGTGATCTGGGCGGTCCAGATGTCGACGGTGGAGTTCCACCCCTGGAACTCACGCCGAGCCGACGTCGAGCGGCCCGACGAGTGGCGCATCGACCTCGATCCCATGCCCGACTGCCCGCCCGAGCGCGTCCGCCAGGTGGCCGGCGTGGTGCACGAGGTGCTCGACGAGATCGGCGCCATCGGGTGGCCGAAGACGTCCGGCGGCCGAGGCCTGCACGTCTACGCCCGCATCGAGCCGACCCACGGCTTCGGCGACGTCCGCCGCGCCGCCCTCGCCTTCGCACGGGAGGTCGAGCGCCGCGCGCCGGCCGACGTGACCACCACGTGGTGGCGCAAGGACCGGGATCCGGCGGCGGTGTTCGTCGACTACAACCAGAACGCCAGGGACCACACCATCGCGGCGGCGTACTCGGTGCGGGGTCGGCCCGACGCCACCGTCTCGACGCCCATCACATGGGACGAGGTCGACGACGTTGAACCCGGCGACTGCACGATGGCCACCGTGCCGGCCCGCTTCGCCGAGCTCGGCGACCTCCACGCCGGCATGGACGACGCCCCCTTCGCGATCGACGGCCTGCTCGAGTGGGCCGAACGCGACGAGCGCGACGGGGCCGCCGACCCAGGTGAGCCGGGCGACCCCGCCTGAGGATCAGGTGACCTCGAAGGTGGCGACCATGCCGTGGTCGACGTGCGGTGCGCCGTCGCCCAGCAGGTCGGGTACCACGCACACCGCCAGGTAGGACCCCGGCTCGAGGTCGAGCTCGGTCCAGCCGCTCGTGCCGGCTTCGATCACGCCGAGGCCTCCGGCGAAGTCGTACGGCGGTGGGCCCTGCTGCCCGGCCTCGTTCCAGGCGACGATGTCGGCGATGCCCTTGCCGTCACGCGGCCGGAGCAGGACGAGCTCGTGGGGCTGCTCGCCGACGTTCGCGAGCTCGACCAGGCCCTTGCCCTCGAAGCCCTCCGGCAGGCGGATGGCGAAGTCCTCGACCTCGATCGTCTCCGAGGCGACGGGCTCGGCGGTCGGCGGGGCCGTGGGGTCCGGCTCGCCGACGTGGAGCTCCGACACCATGCCCTTCATCACGTGCGATGTGCCGTCCGCCGACGGCATGAAGCAGACGACGATGTAGTCGCCCGGTGCGAGGTCGGCCACCGCGACGCCGGTCTCGCCGGGGGGCAGGGCGTTGGGCCCACCGGCCCACTCGACCTGGTCGATGACCGCCGCCTCGCCGTCGCGCTCGAAGCGCTCGGCGAAGTTGGCGGCGGTGAGGTCCCCGGTCGGGCGACCGATGGTGAGCTGGTGCGGTTCGGCGCCCTCGTTGCGGGCGCGGATGGTGACCGGTCCCGGCGCGGCCTCGGTGTCGACGGCCGTGAACGAGAAGTCGTCGAGGACCACGTCGACGGTGTGGGGGTCGGCGTCGGCGCGGCCCTGATCCGCCGCTGACGCCTTCGCCGGGGCATCGACGGCGGAGGAGGACCCGTCACCGCACGCCCCGAGGACGACGGCCAGCCAGGCGGCGGCGCCGACACCCAGAAGGGTTCGGACGGGGACCGAGCGGGTCCGGCGGCGGTGTCGCGAGGTCTCGGTCGTGGGGCGGGTGGGGGCAGGTGCGGTGGTCATCGGGTCCTCCTGGGGAGCAGACGCCCCCGGTCGGGGCGCAGGACCACCATCCGCCGACGCGCTCGCGAACGCCTTGCAGACCGCTCCACGCGAGTTCCACGCGGGCCGGACGTGGAGGTTGATCGCCCGTCGGCGCCGAGATCGCGTGCGCCCGCCTCGGCCAGCGGAGGGTTCACCCGGGCAGCGGCGGGTAGCGCGCCGCCGTGCCGCCGCCGGACCCAGCCGAGATCCACCGCCGGGCGGAGGTCGAGGGGCGGCGACGGCTGTCGATGCCGCCGGTCGAGCAGGCGGCGACGGGGTTCATCGCCGGCGTGACGATCATCTTCGGGATCGTGGCCCTCGGCGTCGTGCACGCGCTGCTCGAACCGGAGTTCGGGCGGGATGTCGCCTCGCTCGGCGGGGCGCTGGCGTTCGGGATCGGCGTGGTGTTCCTCGTGGTGGGCCGCTCCGAGCTCTTCACCGAGAACTTCTTCGATCCGGTGGCGGCCGCCATCGCCGACCGGCACCGTCGGGCCTGGCTCCGCCTGGGGCGGCTGTGGGTGACGATGCTCGTGCTCAACCTGGTGGGCGGCGCCCTGCTCGTGGCGATGCTGACCGTGGACGGCGCCCTGCCCGACCGGTCGGGCGCTGCCCTCGTCGTGGTGGCAGAGGAGATCGCGTCGAAGCGGTGGGATGCGACGTTCGTTCGCGCCGTCCTGGCCGGGGCGCTCATCACGCTCCTGTCGTACATGCTGTCCGCCGCGGACAGCGTCGCCGCCAGGATCATCGTCGCCTACCTCGTCGGCGCGTTCCTCGCCCTCGGGCCGTTCGACCACGTGGTCGTGTCGGGACTGCAGCTGCTCTTCGGCGTCTGGCTGTCGGACGCGGTGACCTACCGCGACGTGGCTGCGAACGTCGGGCTGGCCACGATCGGGAACCTCGTCGGGGGCCTCGTCCTGATCACGTTCACCCACACCGCACAGGTGAAGGGTGGCAACGGTCGATGACCGTCCGTCGCCGTCGCCTGGCGTACCGAAGGAGTCCGGCGAGACGGCACCCTGCTCCCGGAGGCGATCGAGCGTCCCGGCTCACCGAGGGCGAGGTGCGCCAGGCGGTCCGGTCGACGGGAGCCGGCGGTCTCGAGAGCATCGCCGCCGTCGTCCTGGAGACCGATGGGAGCTTCAGCGTCATCACACGAGCCCAGAAGGGGAGCGGCAGCGCGCAGGTCGACGTGGAGCCGACGACGTGACGACGGCGGCGAGGAGCACGCCGGCCGCTGACCGTCAGTCGACGTCGCGGCGCCAGTAGCCAGTCATGAGGACGCGCTCCGCCGGCAGGCCCCGCTCGTGGCGGAGGAGGCGCCGGATGCGGGTCACCTGCCGTGACTCGGCGCCGCCGAACGCCGCCCACCGGCCGACGTCGCCGATGTCGAGCGCGGCCACCTCGTCGAGCAGCTCGTCGCCGGTGCCGGGTTCGCCCGCCCTGCGGACCCACCGGAGGTCGAGCCCCGGGTGGCGGGGCATGGGCGGGGCAGCGGCGCGGTCGGCGACCTCCAGGCGGGCGACGACGTCGACGTCGTCGGGCAGGGACTCGACGATGGCGGCCACCGCGGCCAAGCCGGTCTCGTCGGCCACGAGGAGGATCGACGACGCCCGGGGCGGCGGGACGAAGCCCGGCCGTGGACCCCACACCACCACGGGATCGCCCGGCCCCGCGGCCCGGAGCCATGCGCCGACGCTGCCGGGGTGGTCGTGCACGACGGCCCACAGGGTGACGACGCCGCTCTCGGGATCGCGGCGGCGCAGCGTGTAGTAGGCGCCGGCGATCGGGCCCCTGCCGTCCTGGGCCATGAAGTCCTCGATCGTGAAGGCCGGGTCGATGGTGCCGCCGGTGACGTCGACCATGACGTAGGCGAACGTGTCCGGCGCGACCGGCACGAGGCCGTCGAGGCCCTGCAGCTCGACCTCGAGGAGGCCGGGCACCAGCGGTCGGACCGCTCGGACGGCGCCGGCGTGCGAGCGCAGCGGGACGGGCGGGGCAGGTGCGGTGGGTGCGGTGCCGGGCATGGGCAGCACCGTAACCACTTTCTGTTAGGGTTGCTTTACATGAGCGTGCACCTGGTCGGCGAGGACCTCGAGCTGGGCTACCAGGGCACCACCGTCGTGCACGGCGTGTCGCTGACGCTGCGGCCCGGGGCCGTCACCGCCCTGGTGGGCCCGAACGGCAGCGGCAAGTCCACCGTCCTCCGGTCGCTCGCCCGGCTCCACCGGGTGTGGTCGGGCACCGTCCGCCTCGGCGCGGACGACGGCGAGCTGGAGGACGCCGCCCCGCTGTCGGCCCGCCACTTCGCCCGGCGCGTGACCCTGCTGTCGCAGTCGCGCCCGCACCCGTCGGGGCTCGACGTGCGCGACGTGGTCCGGTTCGGCCGCCACCCGCACCGCGGGCGCTTCGCCGGCCTCACCGACGCCGATCGCACCGCCGTCGACCGGGCGCTGCACCTCACCGGCATCGCCGACATGGCCGATCGCCCCGTCGACCAGCTCTCGGGCGGCGAGCTGCAGCGCGTGTGGCTGGCGACGTGCCTCGCCCAGGACACGGGCGTGGTCCTGCTCGACGAGCCGACGAACCACCTCGACCTCCGCTACCAGGTCGAGGTCCTCGACCTGGTCCGGACGCTCGCCGACGACCACGGCACCGCCGTCGGCCTGGTGCTGCACGACCTCGGGCACGCCGCGGTCGTCGCCGACGAGGTGGTGCTGCTGCACCACGGACGGGTCGTCGACCGGGGCACGCCCGCCGCCGTCCTCGGCGGACCCCACCTCTCGGAGGTCTACGGCCTCCCCATCCACACCCACGTCGACGACGAGACCGGTCTCGTGCGCGTGGAGGTACTGCCGAACCACGTGCGCCGCCGGCGCGAACCCACCCACCACGGAGGCACCCCATGACCCGACGTCCCACCACCGCCTCGGCGGTCACCCTGCTGGTCGCGCTCCTCGCCGGCCTGCTCGCCGCCTGCGGCACCACCTCGGAGGCGGACGGCGCCGAGCGCCGACCCGAACGCGGAGAGGAGGCGGCCTCCACGTCGACGTCGGAAGGCTGCGAGGACGACGCCACGCCCACCGCGACCGGCCCCGTCCGGCTCACCGACCACGTCGGCCGCACCGTGGAGCTCGACGCACCCGCCCAGCGGGTCGCCGTGCTCGAGTGGCAGCAGCTGGAGGACGTCCTCACCCTCTGCCTGACGCCGGTCGCCGTCGCCGACGCCGAGGGCTACTCGACGTGGGTCAGCGCAGAGGAGCTCCCAGAAGGCGTCGCCGACGTCGGGGGGCGCAGCGAGCCGAACCTGGACGCCGTGTTCGCAGCCGAGCCGGACCTCGTCATCGTGGAGGCCACCGGCGCCGACGACGAGATCATCGGGCAGCTCGAGGGCTTCGGCGTCCCGGTCCTGGCGACGCGCGGCGCCGACGCCGCCGACCCGGTGCAGCACATGCTCGACCTGTTCACGCTCATCGCCGAGGCGACGGGCCGCACCGCGCGCGCCGAGGAGGTCGTGGCCGAGTTCGAGGCGAGCCTGGCCGACGCCCAGGCCGCCGTGGCCGACGCCGTCCTCCCGAGCACCGACTTCGTCTACCTCGACGGCTACCTCGAGGGCGGCAACGTCGCCCTCCGCCCCTTCGGCCAGGGCTCGCTCGTCGGCGAGCTCGGCGAGGAGCTGGGCCTGACCAACGCCTGGACCGGCGAGGTCGACGCGGCCTACGGACTCGGCCAGAGCGACATCGAGGGCATGGCCGCCGTCGGCGACGCCACCTTCTTCCACACCGGGACCGACGATCCCGAGGCCGACGACGTCTTCGCCGCCCTGGAGCAGAACCCGATCTGGTCGTCGCTGCCGGCGGTGGCCGAGGATCGGGTCCACGCCTTCCCGACGGGCATCTGGACCTTCGGCGGGCCTCGCTCGTCGCAGCAGGTCCTCGACGCCTACGTCGACCTCCTCACGGACTGACGACGCACCGGTGGGCCAGCTCCAGGCGCTCCGGCCGTCGCCGTCCGACGACGGCGGCACCGATGCACCGCCCAACGGGACCGAGGCGGCTCGCGGTACGGCTCACGGTGCGACGGGCACCGTCGGCGCCACCGCCATCCTCCTCGCCCTCGCCGGCGCGCTGGTGGTGGCCGCCGGCTGGCACCTCACCCAGGGCACCTCCGACGTCGGCCCTGGCGACCTGTGGCGGCTCCTCCTCGGCGACGACGCCGCCGGGGGCACCACCCGTGACGTCCTGGTGGGCTCGCGCCTCCCGCGCGTCGCCGCCGCCATCGCGGTCGGCTTCGCGCTCGGGGTCGCCGGTGCCCTCCTCCAGTCGCTCGCCCGCAACGCCATCGCGTCCCCGGACACGTTGGCCGTCACCGGCGGCGCCTACTTCGCCGTCACCGCGGTGGCGGCCTTCGGCGTCGCCGTGCCGCTGTGGGCATCGGGCGCGGTGGCCTTCGTCGGTGGGTTGGCGGC
>DATAGR010000152.1:0-3024 GCA_036263575.1 Aquihabitans sp.
TGGCCTACGACCCGCGCGACCACGTCCCTCGGGCGTCGGAGGAGCGCCGGGCCCAGGTGCTGGTCGACGAGCTGCGAGAGCTGCCCGGGCCGGTGCTGATGACGGGCCACGGCTGGTACCTGGCCGACGCCGGGCTCCCGACCACCGCCCAGGGCGCCGCCATCGCCGACGTGCTGCGGGGCGACGTCGGCACCACGAGCCAGGACCTCGCCCGCGAGCTGCGCGACCGGATCGCGGACCGGCACTGGGGCTCGATCGTCGTCGACTCGACCGAGGGCTACTCGTACCTCCCACCCAAGCTGCGGGAGTGCTACCGGCCGGTGGGTCCCCTCTTCGACGACGGGCGGCCGCTGCTCCCGGTGACCGGCACCCTGACCGGTCCCGCCACCGTCTGGGCGCCGAAGGACGCGGGATCGTGCTGACCGCACGGCGCTCCGACACCACGGTCGCGCCGCCTCGGCCGGCGGCGGCGCCCGAGCGCACCGACCGGGTCGGGGCGAACCGGCACCCGGCGCCGCCCACCGGTCGGCGCGACGGCTGGTCGCTCCTCGCCGTCGCGGTCGCCCTCGCCACCGTGGTGGCCGTGCCGCTGCGGGCGGCGGCGCTGGCCCTGCGCGAGCGTGCGGTGCCGTCGATGCCGGACCTGCACGAGACGCTCCTCGCCGCCATGGCCGCCCGCCACCTCGACCAGCTGGTCGGGGCGTGGTCGCGGCTCGGGCTGTACCACCCGGGGCCGCTGTGGTTCTACTGGGCCGCGCCGTTCGTCGCTGCGTCCGGGGACCAGCCGGCGGGCCTGGTGGCGGCCGCGCTGGTGCTGGTGGCCGCGTGCGCCGCCACGACGTGCGTGGCGGTCGGTCGCGCCGCCGGCGGCGTCGAGGCCGTCGTCGCCGCCGCGGTGGTCCTGCTCGCCGTCCACCAGCTGTCGCTGGAGGGGCTGTCGTACCCCTGGAACCCCACGGTGCTGATCCTCCCGGTGGCTGCCGGCCTGGTGGTGGCGGCCACGTGCTGGGTCCAGCCGTCGCTGGCCTGGCCCGTGGTGGGCGCCTGGCTGGGCGCCTTCGCCGTCCAGGCCCACCTGGGCGCCATGCTCGTCGGCGGCTTCGTCATCGCCGCGTCGATCGCCGGCAGCGCCCGCACCCGCCGGGCCGGGGGCACCACCACGCCGTGGTGGGCGTGGGCGCTCGTCGCCACGCTGGTGGCGGCGCCGTGGGTGCCCGTGGCGGTCGACCAGGTGCGGGGCACCGGCAACCTCGGCGCCACCGCCCGCTACGCGGCCACGGGCGACATCGATCCCCGCTTCACCCCGGAGGAGCCGACGGCGACGCTCGACCTCGGTCCGGGCGAGGTCGTGGCGCGCGTCGCCGCGCTGACGACGCTCACCGAGTCCGAGGTCGCCGAGTGGGGCGGTGCCGAGTTCCGGCGGGGCCTCGACCGCGGTCCGAACCCCACGTCGCCCCTCGTGCTCGTCGGGCTGCTGGGGGCGGCCGCCGCCGGCGCGCTCCCGGGTCGGCTCCGGCGCTGGCGGTCGGGCCCCGCCGACGACCTCGCGACGTGGGTGTGCCGGCTGGCGCTGGTGGCCACGGCCGCCCAGCTGGTCACGGCGTTCCGGGGCCGCCACGAGTTCCGCTCCTACCTCGTGGCCGGCAGCTCGGGTGTGGGGATCGCCCTGTGGCTGGGGGTGGCCCTCACCGCCGTCGCCGTCGTGCGGACGCTCGCGGCGCGCCGCGGGCTCGACCGCCGCCGCCTCCGCCTCGCCGGCCTGGCGGGCACGGTCGCCCTCGCCGTCGCGGTGGGCAGCAGCACGTCTACGGACCTCGAGGCCGCCGCCGGCCCACCGATGCGGCCCCACCCGACCGTGGCGACGCTGCGCGACCTGGCCCCGACCGGCACGTTCCTCGTCGTGGCCGACGACTCCGCCGAGCTGACGGCGGTGCAGGAGCTGGTGGAGGAGCTCGAGCGCCAGGGGCGCCGCGTGGCCGTCCGCGGTCGCCACGTCGCCCGCTTCGCCGACCGCCAGCGCGAGGCGACCCCGACCGGGCCGGAGGTGCGCCTGGTCGGCGAGGCCGAGGTGGCGCCGAGCTGCTCGCCGGCCGGGTCGTTCGCCGGCCTGGTGGCCTGCCTGCAGCGCTGAACGGGGTCGCCCACCAGCGATCCCGGCCTTGGCCGTCATCCGGCGGCCCCGGCACGGTGGTTGGGCCGTGGACCGACGCTCCGTGGTGACCGGCTTGCTCCTCGTGGTCGTGGCCATCGTCGCGGGGGTCGTGGTCCGCCTCGCCAACGACGGCCGCGTCCCGGCCACCGTGGACGCCTGGCGCGCCGCCGGCCGGCCACGATCGACGGGTCGGGTCGTCCGCCCCCGGAGCTGCGCGACCAGCACCTGCTGGCGCTCGGCCACGTCGTGGCCTGGCCCGAGCCCCTGCCCCTGGCCACGCCCCTGGGCCTTCCCGAGCTGGGCGCGCTCGCCGGGGTGGCCCTGGCGCTCCGGCGCCCCCGGCGGCCGGAGGGGGCCACCCGCCTGGAGCTGGTCACCGGGCAGCTGTGGTGGGCGGCGCCGGTCGGTGGCGAGCGCCTCGAGCTCGTGGTGCCGGGCGCCGTGCTGCGTGCCGACGCCGCCCGGTTCGGGCTCGACCTGGGGCCGCGAGGCGGGGTCGTCATCGTCGTGGACGGCCCGCTGGCGGTGCACGGCGCCGACGCCGAGGCCGAGGTGGTCACCGTCGAGGGCGGCAACGGCCTGGCCCTCACGCCCGACGGCCCGTCGGGTCCGCCCGAGGTCGTCCACCCCGAGGAGCTCGCCGCCGACCCCTGGATCGGGCCGCGGCTCGCCGACCCGCCTCGCGTGGAGGCCCGGCCGTTCCGTCGAGCACCGCGAGCCTGGCCGCTGGCGGTCCTCGCCGCCGTGCTCGTGGTGCTCGTGCTGGTGGTCGTCACCTACGTCGCCCAGGTCACCCGGGTGCCCGATCGCGCCATGGCGCCCGCCCTCGCGGCCGGCGACCGCGTCGTGGTCACCAAGGTGGACCGCGCCCC
>DATAGR010000153.1:0-4478 GCA_036263575.1 Aquihabitans sp.
GGTCGCCTGCGACGGGCTCGGCGGCGAAGCCGATCGGCGCCAAGAGCTCGGCGATGCGCTCGGCGGCCAGGTCGGTGCCGAGCAGCGCGTTGACCCGCTCGGTGCGCACGAGGACCGGCGGGCGCTCGGGCAGCGAGCCCCGGACGTCGACCTGGACGGCCTCGGTGGTGGCGCCGCAGATCTCGGCGGCCAGCTGGCAGAAGCGGTCGGCGGCGAGGTCGGCCACCGCCGGATCGACCCCCTTCTCGAAGCGCGCCGACGCCTCCGAACGCAGCCCGAGCCGGCGAGACGTGCGGCTCACCGACGTCGGGTCGAACCAGGCCAGCTCGAGGAGGATGTCGGTGGTGGTGCCGTCGATCTCGCCGTCGGCGCCGCCCATCACGCCGGCGATGCCCACGGCCCGGTCCTCGCCGTCGGCGATGACGAGGTCGTCGGTGGTCAGGGTGCGCTCGACGTCGTCGAGCGTGACCAGCACCTCGCCGTCGTGGCCGCGGCGGGCCCGGAGGGTCGCCCCCACCACCTTGGCCAGGTCGTAGGGGTGGTTCGGCTGGCCCAGCTCGAGCATCACGTAGTTCGAGATGTCGACGAGGGCGGAGATCGAGCGCATGCCCAGGTGGCCGAGGCGCCGCTGCAGCCAGGCCGGCGAGGGCGCCGCCGGGTCGATCCCGCGCAGCACGCGCGCCACGAAGCGCCCGCAGCCGTCGGGCGCGAGGAGCTCGACGGCGAACGTGGAGCCGTCGGCGAGCACGGCCTCGGCGTGGCCGCCCGAGCCCATCGCCCCCCACGCCACCGGCTCCCCGACGGCGGCGGCCGTCGGCGGCGGTGCCGGCGGGCGGAAGCCGACGCCGACCCGGGCCGCGACGTCGCGCGCCAGGCCGGCGACGCTCATGGCGTCGGGGCGGTTCGGGTTGACCTCGAGGTCCCAGAGGACGTCGGCCTCGATGCCGAGCTCGTCGGCCAGCGGGGTGCCCGGCACGGCCCCGGGCTCGAGGATCCGGATGCCGGCGTGGTCGTCGCCCAGGCCGATCTCCCGGGACGAGCACAACATGCCGTTCGACCACTCGCCGCGCAGCTTGCGACGCTCGATCACCATGCCGCCCGGCATGGTCGTGCCCAGCGTGGCGAGGGGCACCGTGTCGCCCACCGCCATGTTGAAGGCGCCGCAGCAGATCTGCAGCGGCTCGCCGTCGCCGGCGTCCACCTCGACCAGTTGGATCTTGTCGGCGTTGGGGTGGGGCGCCAGCCGCAGCACCCGGGCGACGACGATCCCGTCGAGGCCCTCGCCGAGGCGGACCTCCTCCTCCACCGGCGTGCCGAGGTCGTCGAACGCGGCGGCGATCGCCTCCGGGGCGACCGGGGCGTCGAACATCTCGTGCAGCCAGGAGGCCAGGACCTTCATGCGGGAGCTCCGTGGGGGCGGGCGGTCAGAACTGCTCGAGGAACCGGACGTCGGTGCTGGCCAGTTCGCGCAGGTCGGTGACGCCGTACTTGGTGGCGGCCAGCCGGTCCAGGCCGAACCCGAACGCGAAGCCCGAGAACTCCTCGGGGTCGATGCCGCAGTTGGCGAGCACGTTCGGGTGGACCATGCCGGAGCCGCCCAGCTCGAGCCAGGTGCCGTCGGGCCGCTGGAGGTCGAACTCGGCCGACGGCTCGGTGAACGGGAAGTAGGAGGGCCGCAGCCGCGAGGTCCATCCCGGACCGAAGTAGGCCTTGGTGAACATGTCGATGGTGCCGGCCAGGTGGCCGAACGTGATGCCCCGGTCCACCACCAGGCACTCGAGCTGGTGGAAGACGGCGAGGTGCGTGGCGTCGGTGGCCTCGTTGCGGTACACCCGACCCGGCATCACCGAGTAGATCGGCGGCGCCTGCTGCTCCATGACACGGATCTGCACGGGCGAGGTGTGCGTGCGCATCACCACCTCGCGAGGCCCGCCCAGGCCCACGAAGAACGTGTCCTGCATGTCGCGGGCCGGGTGGTACGTGCCGAAGTTCAGCGCCGTGAAGTTGTGCCAGTCGTCCTCGACCTCGGGACCCTCCGCCACCGTGAACCCGAGGCCGACGAAGACGTCCTCGAGCTCCTCGATCGCCTGGGTGACGAGGTGCAGGTGGCCGGCGTCGCGCCCGGCGCGGACCTCGGTCAGGTCGAGGCGCTCGGCGTCCACCCGGACCCGTCGGGCGACCGCCTCCAGCTCGGCGCGGCGGGCGGCGACGGCGCGGCCGACCTCGTCGCGTGCGGCGTTGAGCTCGCCGCCGACGGCCCGGCGGTCGTCGGGGTCGAGCCCGCCCAGCCGGCGCTTGAGGCCGGTCAGCTCGGAGCCCTTGCCGAGCACCTCGCGGTCGACGGCACCCAGGTCGTCGAGCGTGGCCGCCCCCGCGACCCGGGCCGTGGCCTCGGCCGCGATGCGTCGGATGTCGTCGATCATGGTGCGGGGAACTGTGCCGCCTGACCGCCCTCCGCGTCCACTCCGATCCTGGCCGTGCGCAGCGCTGTGCCAGCATCCGCCGGTGCGCTTCCCCCGCCGCCGATCCCGTGCCGAGCTCGCCCCCGACTGGCGCCAGCTCGTGGAGCGCCACGTCGCCCACTGGCGCCTCCTCGACGACGACGAGCGGGACCGGCTGGCCGGTCTGCTCGAGGCGATCGTGACCACCAAGCGGTGGGAGCCGGCCCAGGGCTTCGAGCTGACGGACCGGGTCCGCACGGTGATCGCCGCCCAGGCCGCGCTCCTCGTCCTCGAGCTCGACCTCGACCACTACCGCGACGTCGGCTCGATCATCGTCCACCCCTCGACCATGCGCTTCGACACGACCTCCGAGGGCCCGGTGCCCGGCACCGAGGTGTGCGGCTCGGTCGACCTGCTGGGCGAGGCCGCCTACGGGGGCCCGGTCGTGATCGCGTGGGACTCCGCCTCGGCGGCGGCCCGCCACCCGGCGCGGGGCCACGACGTCGTGCTCCACGAGTTCGCCCACAAGCTCGACATGCTCGACGGCACCGTCGACGGGACGCCGCCGCTCGAGGGCGCCGCCCTGGCTCGCTGGGTCGAGGTGTGCACCCGCGAGTACGTCCGCCTGCGCGACGGCGACGAGGACGACGACGTGCTCGACGACTACGGGGCCACCGACGCCGGCGAGTTCTTCGCGGTGGCCACCGAGTCGTTCTTCACCGTGCCGATCGACCTCGAGGTCACCCACCCCGGCCTCTACGACGTCCTCCGAGGCTTCTACCGCCAGGACCCCGCCGAGCGCGTGCGGCGGCGCTCGGCCTGAGGGTCAGGCCGCGTCGACCGGCACCGTGAAGGTGAAGGCGGCGCCCTCGCCAGGTGGCGACTCCACCGTCAGGGTGCCGCCATGGGCCTCGACGAGGCCGCGGCTGATCCAGAGGCCGAGGCCGGTGCCGCTCGGGCGCCCCTGCTCGCGCTGGAACCAGCGGTCGAAGACGCGGGTGAGGTCGCCAGGTGCGATGCCTGCGCCCGTGTCTCGCACCGTCACCGCGACGCAGGGCCCGGCATCGCCGGCGCCCTCGACCACCGCCCCCTCGATCTGCATGCCGACCGGGCTCCCGTACTTCACCGCGTTCTCGACGAGGTTGGTGAGGACCTGCTCGAGCTTGTCGGCGTCGGCCGACACCTGCGGCAGGTCGGCCGGGAAGCGGAGCTCGGCGTCGAGGTCGTCCACGCTCACCCCGACCCGCTCGACGACGTGACGGGCCAGCTCGCCGACGTCGACCGGACGGCGGGCCAGGCTGAGGCGGCCCGACTCGAGGCGGCTGATCTCGAGCAGCTCGTTGATCAGGCGGGTGACCCGCTCGGCGTCGTGGTTGATCTGGCCGAGCATCATCCGCTTGTCGTCGTCGCCCAGGCGGTCCCAGCGGTTGAGCAGCAGCGACGTGTAGCCCCGGATGGACGTCAGCGGGCTCCGGAGCTCGTGGCCGACGGCGGCCACGACGGCCACGCCGTCGGCCCCCGAACCCAGCACGTCGGCCACGGACCGACCGACCAGCGCGTCGACCGGCTGGCCGAGGTGTGCGGCGGCGTCAGGGTCCGCGTCGAGCACGGTGCCGTCGGCGTCGACCACGATCCGGCCCCGCCCTGGTGCTCGATCCGGCATCGACGTCGCTCCCATCACCTCACCGATTCGCCCGCTCCGGGCCGGCCCCCTGCCTGACCCCCGCCAGTCTCCCGCGCGCGGCGGCGCTGGCGCAGCACCTCGAACGACACGACGGTGCCGGCCATGGCCACGTTGAGCGACTCGGTCGGCCCGGCCATCGGGATGGTCACCAGCTGGTCCAAGGCGCCGGCCAGGTCGTCGGCCAGGCCTTGGGCCTCGTTGCCGAGGACGACCGCCACCGGTCCGGTGAGGTCGACGGCGTCGTAGGGCTCGCCGCCGTCGACGACGGTGCCGACCAGCTCGAAGCCGCCGGCGCGCAGGCGAGCCACCGCCTCGTCGGGCGAGGTGGCGGGCACGACGTCGATGCCGAAGAC
>DATAGR010000154.1:0-5279 GCA_036263575.1 Aquihabitans sp.
CGCCACCGCATCGAGAAGCTGCCGGTGGTCGACGGGCAGGGCCTGCTCACCGGCCTGATCACGGTCAAGGACATCCAGAAGCGCATCCAGTACCCGGACGCCACCAAGGACCAGCAGGGCCGGCTCCGCGTCGGCGCCGCGGTCGGGACCGGCCCCGACGCGTTCGAGCGTGCGGGGGCGCTGGTCGACGTCGGCGTCGACGTCCTCGTGGTCGACACCGCCCACGGCCACTCGAGCGGCGTGCTCGACATCCTGGCCAAGGTCGTCGAGGAGTTCCCGGTCCCGATCATCGCCGGGAACGTCGCCACCCACGACGGCGCCAAGGCCCTGCTCGATGCCGGCGCGGCGGCGGTCAAGGTGGGCGTCGGGCCCGGCTCGATCTGCACCACGCGGGTGGTGGCCGGCGTCGGCGTGCCCCAGCTCACCGCCATCGCCGATGCGGCCCGGGCTGCCGAGGGCTACGACGCGTGCGTGATCGGCGACGGCGGCATCCAGTTCTCCGGCGACATGGCCAAGGCCCTGGCCGCCGGCGCCGACACCGTCATGCTCGGCAGCCTCCTCGCCGGGGTCGACGAGAGCCCGGGCGACGTCGTGCTCTACCAGGGCGAGCGCTTCAAGGAGTACCGCGGCATGGGGTCGATGGGCGCCATGAAGACCCGGTCGTATTCCAAGGACCGCTACTTCCAGGGCGACGTCATCGACGCCGAGAAGCTGGTGCCCGAGGGCATCGAGGGCCGGGTCGCCTACAAGGGCCCCGTGCGGCGGATCCTCTTCCAGCTCGTGGGCGGGCTGCGCCAGGCCATGGGCTACTGCGGCGCCGCCACCATCGCCGACCTCCAGCAGGCCAGCTTCGTCCGGATCACCGGCGCCGGGCTCCGCGAGAGCCACCCCCACGACGTCACCATCACCGCCGAGGCGCCCAACTACGCCAACCGCTGAGCCCACCGGGGGGAGATCGGAGCCACGGGCGGCGTGGCGTAGGATCGGACCTTTCCCGGCAGGGGTTCAGGAGCGTTCGTGGCTGAGATCGACATCGGCATGGGCAAGGTCGGGCGTCGCGCCTACGGCCTCGAGGACCTCGCCCTGGTGCCCAGCCGCCGCACGCGCGACCCCGAGGACGTCGACCTGTCGTGGGAGGTCGACGCCTTCCGGTTCGAGCTGCCGATCATGGCGGCGGCCATGGACAGCGTGGTCAGCCCGGCCTCGGCGGTCACCCTCGGGCAGCTCGGCGCCGTCGGCGTCCTCGCCCTCGAGGGGCTGTGGACCCGCTACGACGACCCCGAGCCGATCCTCGACGAGATCGCCGGCCTGGCCGACGGCGAGGCCAACGCCCGGCTCCAGGAGCTCTACGCCGAGCCCGTCAAGCCCGAGCTGATCCGCGACCGCATCAAGGAGATCCGGGGCGCCGGCGTGGTGTCGTGCGCCGCCATCACGCCCCAGCGGCTCCCGACCTTCGCCGACGCCCTGCTGGCCGCCGAGCTGGACCTCCTCGTCATCCAGGGTTCGGTCGTGTCCGCCGAGCACGTCACGCGCGACGGCGACCCGCTCGACCTCAAGACGTTCGTCCGGCGCTTCGACATCCCGGTGCTGGTCGGCGGCTGCGCCAGCTACCAGGCCGCCCGCCACCTCATGCGCACCGGTGCCGCCGGCATCCTCGTGGGCGTGGGGGCCGGCGCCACGTCGACCACCCGCACCGTGCTCGGCGTCGGGTCGGCCCAGGCCACCGCCATCGCCGACGCCCGCGCCGCCCGGATGCGCCACCTCGACGAGACCGGCGTCTACGTCCACCTCATCGCCGACGGCGGCATGGCCACGGGCGGCGACATCGCCAAGGCCGTGGCCTGCGGGGCCGACGCGGTCATGCTCGGCGCCCCGCTCGCGGCCGCCTCCGACGCCCCCGGGCGTGGCCGCCACTGGGGCCTCAACGGCGGGCACGGCGACCTGCCCCGCTCGGCCGTGGTGCCGGCGCCTCCCGCCGGCACGCTGCAGGAGGTGCTCACCGGCCCGGCCCGGCGCAGCGACGGCCGGACGAACCTCGCCGGGGCCCTCCGCCGGGCCATGGCGACCTGCGGCCACCCCACGCTCAAGGAGCTCCAGACCGCCGAGCTCACGATCACCCCGGTGCACCCATGACCGACCCCGCCCTCCTGCCCGACGCCGTCGCCGAGACCGGGCCCGTGCTCGTGGTCGACTTCGGCGCCCAGTACGCGCAGCTGATCGCCCGGCGCGTCCGCGAGGCCCACGTCTACAGCGAGATCGTCCCGCACACCATCACCGCCGAGGAGGTCGCCGCCCGCAACCCGGCCGGCATCATCTTCTCCGGTGGTCCCAAGTCCGTCCACGCCGAGGGCGCGCCGGTGATCGACCCCGCCGTCTACGACCTCGGGACCCCGGTGCTGGGCATCTGCTACGGCGCCCAGCTGGTCGCCCAGCAACTGCCCGGCGGGCTCGTGGCCAACACCGGCGTCGGCGAGTACGGCCGCACCGAGCTCACCGTCACCTCGCCCGGCGTGCTCTTCGGCGGCGGCCAGCCCGACACCCAGCCGGTGTGGATGAGCCACTTCGACTCCATCTCCCAGGCGCCCGACGGCTTCACCGTCACCGCCTCCACGCCGGTCGTGCCGGTGGCGGCCATGGAGGACGTCGAGCGGCGGATCCACGCCGTGCAGTTCCACCCCGAGGTGATCCACACCCCGCACGGCCAGGCCATGCTCGAGCACTTCCTCTACGACGTCTGCGGCTGCCCGCCGGCGTGGACCATGGGCTCGGTCATCGACGTCCAGGTCGAGGCCGTGCGGACCCAGGTCGGCTCGAGCCGGGTGATCTGCGCCCTCTCGGGCGGCGTCGACTCCGCGGTCGCGGCCGCCCTCGTGCACAGGGCCATCGGTCCCCAGCTCACCTGCGTGTTCGTCGACACCGGCCTCATGCGCCTGGCCGAGGGCGACCAGGTGGTCGAGACGTTCCAGCGCCACCAGGGCATCGAGCTCATCCACGTGCGGGCCGCCGACCGCTACTTCGAGCGGCTCGCCGGCATCCTCGACCCCGAGGACAAGCGCAAGGCCATCGGCGAGCTGTTCATCCGGATCTTCGAGGAGGCCGCCGGCGGCATCGAGGACGCCCGCTTCCTCGTGCAGGGCACCCTGTACCCCGACGTCATCGAGTCCGGCACGGCGAGCGCCGCCAAGATCAAGAGCCACCACAACGTCGGCGGCCTCCCCGAGGACATGCAGTTCGACCTCGTCGAGCCGCTGCGGCTGCTCTTCAAGGACGAGGTGCGCGCCGTCGGCACCGAGCTCGGCCTCCCCGACGAGATCGTGTGGCGCCAGCCGTTCCCCGGTCCGGGCCTCGGCGTCCGCATCATCGGCGAGGTCACGCCCGAGAAGGTCGCCATCCTGCAGCGGGCCGACGCCATCGTGCGCGAGGAGGTCCGCTCCGCCGGCCTCGAGCGGGAGATCTGGCAGGCCTTCGCCGTCCTGCCCGACATCCGCAGCGTCGGCGTCATGGGCGACGAGCGCACCTACGGGTACCCGATCATCATCCGGGCCGTCACCTCCGAGGACGCCATGACCGCGGACTGGGCCCGGCTCCCGTACGACCTGCTCGAGCGCATGTCGAGCCGCATCATCAACGAGGTCGACGGCGTCAACCGCGTGGCCTACGACGTGACCTCCAAGCCCCCGGGAACCATCGAGTGGGAGTGACCGGGCTGCGGCTCGCCGTGGGCGGTGCGGAGGTCACGTCGTCCGACACGTCTCTCCCGCTCTGGTCGGCTTCGCCGACGGGCCGCTCGGGCCCTGGCCCCAAACCCCCGGGGACCATCGAGTGGGAGTGACCGGGCTGCGGCTCGCCGTGGGCGGCGCTGACGCCGGGTGACCGTACGGCGCCGCTCGGTGGGGGGTACGGTGTCGCCCGGGAGTGGCGATGGGAACCGAGCGGTTGCACGAGGGCGATCCGAGTGACGACCCGCAGGGCGGTGCAGGTCAGGTCAGCGATGCCTACGCCGATGACCTCGCCGCGCTCCACCGCGTGGCCACGCTGCCCCCCGGCGATCCCGAGGACCGCCTGGCCCAGTGGCTGGAGGCGGGCTCGGCGGCGCTCGGCGCGCCCTTCGGCGTGGTGCTGCTCGGCGCCGAGGGGGAGACCACGGTGCGGGCGGCGGTCGGCGCCGGGCTCGACCACCTCGTCGCCAGCACCTCCGTGGTCGACCACCGGGTGCTGGAGGCCATCCGGCGCCGGGCCACGGTCGCGGTCCTCGGCGGCACCTCGACCACCGAGGCGCCCGCCGACCTCGGCGCCGGCGCCGTGGTGGCCAGCCCGCTGTGGCTCTCGGGTGAGGTGCGGGGGGCGATCGCGTTCGTCGCGGGTCGGGACCAGGCGCCGTACGCGGCGTGGTCGCTGGCCCTGATCGACGTCGTGGCCGACGGCGTGGCCCGGGTGCTCGAGCACCAGGCCGACACCCGGCTGCTGGATCGGGCCCGGTCCCGGTCCGAGGCCATGATCGACCTGGTCCCGGACCCGATCGTCCGCCTCGACGCCGAGGGCCGCCGGATCGGCGGGCCCGCAGGCGCGGTGCCGTTCGACCCCTTCGAGGCGATCAGCCACGGCGGCCCGGTCGACGCCGCGGTCGTCGAGCGCCTCCAGCTCGCCATCGGTCGGGCCCTGGCCACGGGCACGCTCCACACCGCCGTGCTCGCCGCCGGCCTGGGCCCGATGGCGCGGCGGGTGGAGGCCCGGATCGTGCCCGCCGGGCCGGCCGAGGTCCTCTGCATCGTCCGCGACGTCACCGATCGCCACCGCGCCGAGCAGGCGCTGGCCGAGCAGGTCGCCTTCGAGGCGCTGGTGACGTCGATCTCGACCCGGTTGATCAGCTGCACGCCGGCCACGCTCGACGGTGCCATCGAGGTCGCCCTCGGCGAGATCGCCTCCTTCTTCGCGGCCGACACGGCCTTCATCGACGAGCTCTCGGCCGACGGCTCGGCCCTCCACGTGACCCACCGGTGGACCCGCGCCGGCCTCGATCCGTCGGCGCAGGCCGGCGGCGACGTCTCCCTCGACGCCTTCGGCTGGCTCGCGTCGCGCTTCGAGCGCGTCGGCCACGTCGTGACGCGGGCGCCCCGCCACCTGCCCGAGGACCACGCCGCGCTCGACCTGGCCGGGCCCGACGACCTCGGCGTGCTGTGGGTCCGGCTCGGACCGGCCCGCGACCTGGCCGGCGTGCTGGGCCTGGCGTGGCGCACCCAGGGTCCGCCCGCCAGCGAGGACGTGCTCGGCCTGGTGCG
>DATAGR010000155.1:0-5368 GCA_036263575.1 Aquihabitans sp.
AGCCGACTGGATGGCCCTGCTGTGGCTGGCCATCACCGATCGCAGCGAGGTGGTGGTGGAGGTGCCGGCCGGGACCGAGTCCCTGGTCGCCGCCGAGCTGGCCGCCGCCCTCGGCGCCCTCAAGCTCGTCGTCACCGACCCGGAGGGCGGGTGGGGCGTCCCCGCCAAGAGCTTCGTCGACGTCCACGACCCGGCCCGCGGCTTCGAGGCCGAGCTGAGCCACCGCCAGGGCGGCGCCGTGGTGCGGGCGGTCCGCACGGCGCTCGCCGGCGGCGTCACCAGCGTGAACCTGTGCCCGCCGCACGACGTCGACCAGGAGCTCTTCACCTTCGACGGCGTCGGCTCGTTGTTCACCAGCGGCGACTACCTCCGGCTCGACCCGCTCCGGGTCGACGACCTCCCGGCCGTGGAGCACCTGGTGGCCCAGGGGACCGCCGACGGGTTGCTGCGCCCCCGGTCCCGCCTCGACGTCGCCCGGCTCGCCGTCACCGGCCTCGGCGCCCGGGTCCAGAGCAGCGGCCACCTCGCCGGGCTCGTGAGCCTGGAGACCGAGCCCTACGGGGCCGACGCCCTGGGCGAGGTCGCCTGCCTCTACACCGTCAGCCGCTTCTCCGGGGCCGGCGCCGGCGGGCTGCTCATCGACGGGCTCGCCGCCCGGGCCGGCGAGCTCGGCCTGCGGGCCATCTTCGCCGTGACGGTGTCGGAGGACGCCGCCGGGTTCTTCGGCCGGAAGGGCTTCGCCGAGGTCGGCCAGGACGAGGTCCCGGCGGTCAAGTGGCGTCGCTACGACGCCGACCGCCGGGACCGAGCCCGGGTGTTCCTCCGGCCGACCACCTGACCCAGCCGGGGCGTCGCCCGTGGTGCGACGCCGGATGAGCAGTCGCTACCCATGCCGTTCGAGCCGCGGTGGCAGATGGTGGACGTGCGGTCGCACCGAGCGACCGGCACGAACCAGGAGCCACCATGAACACCACCCTTCGCCCCACCCCCGTGCGGCCCGCAGGCGTCCGGCGCACCGGGGCCCGCTCGGCCCTCGTCCTCGTCCTCGGCCTCACCCTGGGCGCGGTCGGCTGCAGCAGCGACGACGGCGGCGATGCCTCGGCCGCCTCGGCGTCGGCCGGCGCCGAGGCCGGCAACACGCCCGCCGCCGGCAGCGCGTCGTCCGGCGGATCCGTCCCCGACGTGTGCGACCTGGTCGACGCCGAGACGGTCGAGCGCCTCACCGGCGTCCCGGTGCAGGCGGGACAGGCCGGCGTCTCCCTCGGGTCGAACTCGCGCTGCGAGTTCACCACCTCGACCGGCGACGGCGCCGACGTCGCCGTGCAGCTGGGAGCCGAGGAGCCCGCCGATGCGTCGCTGCCCGACTCGCCCCTCCTCACCCGCGAGGGCTTCGAGGACAGCTTCGGCCTGGCATCCACCCCCGTCGACGGCAGCGACGACACCTTCGCGATCTTCGACGACACCCTGTCGGTCCGCCAGGTCGCCGTCCTGCGCACCGGCGGCGGCCGCTACGCCCTCGTCACCGTGACCGGGTTCGACGTCACCGAGGACGCCGTCGACGGCGCCGCCGCCCTCGTGGGCGAGGTGGCCGATCGCGCCTGACACCGATCATCGCTCCGACCCTCCACCCCGACCCCGACGACGGCCCGGTCCCCGACCGGGCCGTCGCCGCGCGCCCGTGGGATCAGCGGTGACCGGCGCCGAGGGCGCCGGCCATCATCGTCTCGACCACGAGGTCGTGGACCGCGGCCCAGGCGCCGAGCACGTCGGACCGGCCGTCGCCGGCCCGGCCGTCGGGATCGTCGGTGACCTCGTCGATCGCGGCGAGCAGCGCGTCACGGCTGGCCCGGTAGTGCGAGGCCCGGACGCCGTAGCCGGCGTGGCGGACGCCCAGGGCGGCGCTGCGCTCGAGGAACGCGTCGAGGTCGGTCACGACGGCGACGAGCACGCCCAGCTCGGCGGCGAAGATGCCGGCGAGCCGGTCGACGTCCGCCGGGAACAGGGCGCGCAGCTCCGGCTGGGAGGCGAACAGGTGGTGTTGGAACCGGGCGCCGACCAGCTCGGACCGGTCCTCCAGCGCCGCCCACGAGTCGCGCACCAGCTGCAGCTGCTCGGGGGTCATGGCGCAGGGTGCGATCGTGCGGTGGGCATCCTGCCAGCGTGCGCCCCGCCGGCTGCCGTGACATGGGTAGCGGGTGCTCAACCGTGGGTTTCTGACGGTCCGTCAGGTAGCCGGTACGCTCGCCCGATGGACCTGCGGTTCTCCGACGAGGACGAGGCGTTCCGCACCGAGGCACGGGCCTGGCTGACGGCGCAGCTGGAGGGCGACTACGCCGTCGTCCGCGGTCGCGGCGGCCCCGGCGACGA
The DNA here is from genome assembly GCA_036263575.1 of Aquihabitans sp. GTDB lineage: Bacteria > Actinomycetota > Acidimicrobiia > Acidimicrobiales > Iamiaceae > Aquihabitans. The sequence continues at coordinate 2,368 of DATAGR010000155.1, forward strand.
GCACGCCCTGTTCGACGAGCGCCTGGCCTGGGAGCAGCACCTCGGCGCGAGCGGGTGGAACTGCGTCGGCTGGCCGAAGGAGCACGGCGGCCGGGGCCTGTCGCTGCACCAGCAGGTCATCTGGTTCGAGGAGTACGCCCGAGCCGGCGGGCCCGGCCGGCTCGGCCACATCGGCGAGGGCCTGACCGGGCCGACGATCATGGCGTTCGGCACCGAGGACCAGCAGCGGCGCTTCCTCCCCGGGATCGTGGCCGGCACGGAGCTGTGGGCCCAGGGCTACAGCGAGCCGAACGCCGGGTCCGACCTGGCCAACGTGGCCACCCGGGCCGAGCCCGACGGCGACGACTGGCGCCTCACCGGCCAGAAGGTCTGGACGTCGCTGGCCCACTGGTCCGACTGGGCCTTCGTGCTGGCCCGCACCGACCGGGAGGCCGTGCCCAAGCACCGCGGGATCTCCTACTTCCTCGTCCCCCTGCGCCAGGACGGGATCGAGATCCGCCCGATCCGGCAGGTGACCGGCACGAGCGAGTTCAACGAGGTCTTCTTCGAGGGCGCGCTGGCCCGGGGAGGGGACCTCGTCGGCGAGGTCGACGGCGGGTGGCGCGTCGCCATGGGCACCCTCGCCTTCGAGCGCGGTGCCTCGACGCTCGGCCAGCAGATGCACTTCCGCAACGAGCTCGACGCGGTCATCGCCGTGGCCCGGCGCAACGGGCGCATCGACGACCCCGTGGTGCGCCAGCGCCTCGCCGACGCCCACAGCGGGCTCGAGATCATGCGGTGGAACACGCTGCGGGTGCTGTCGGGCCCCGACGGCGCACCCCCGCCCCCGGCGGCGATGATCACCAAGCTCCACTGGGCGTCCTGGCACCGCCGCCTCGGCGAGCTGGCCGTCGACGTGCTGGGGCCCGAGGCGACGCTCGCCGACCAGGTCGTGGCGCCGGGCGACGGCTACGAGCTCACCGCGCTCCAGCGCCTGTTCCTGTTCACCCGCTCCGACACGATCTACGCCGGGTCGAACCAGATCCAGCGGAACATCATCGGCGAGCGCGCCCTCGGGCTGCCGCCCGAACCCAAGGTCCCCACGAGGTGACGCCCGTGCCCACGCCCGCCCCGCCCTACGTCCCCGGCCACGGCCTCCTCGTCGATCGCACCGTCGTGGTGACGGCGGCCGCGGGCACGGGCATCGGCTCGGCCGTCGCCCGCAAGGCGATCGAGGAGGGGGCGACGGTGCTGATCTCCGACTTCCACGAGCGTCGCCTGGGCGAGACGGCCGACCGCCTGGCCGAGGAGACCGGCACCCGACCCGAGACCCAGGTCTGCGACGTCACGGTGGAGGACGACGTCCAGGCCCTCGTCGCCGCCGGGGTCGACCGGCTCGGCGGGATCGACGTGATGATCAACAACGCCGGCCTCGGCGGCTCCGCCCCGATCGTCGACATGACCGACGAGCAGTGGAGCCGCGTCCTCGACGTCACCCTCACCGGCACCTTCCGCTGCACCCGTGCCGTGCTGCGCCACATGACCGAGCGGGGCCGGGGCGTGATCGTGAACAACGCATCGGTGCTGGGTTGGCGGGCGCAGGAGGAGCAGGCCCACTACGCCGCGGCCAAGGCGGGGGTGATGGCGCTCACCCGCTGCGCGGCCGTCGAGGCCGCGCCCCACGGCGTCCGGGTGAACGCGGTGGCGCCGAGCCTGGCCATGCACCCCTTCCTCGCCAAGGTCACGACCGACGAGCTGCTCGCCGAGCTCACCGAGCGGGAGGCCTTCGGCCGCTACGCCGAGCCCTGGGAGATCGCCAACGTGATGGTGTTCCTGGCCAGCGACTACTCGAGCTACCTGACCGGCGAGGTCGTCTCGGCCAGCTCGCAGCGGGCCTGAGGCCGAGCGATCGTGGACGGGACGGGCGAGGTCGCAGTGACCGTGTTCGAGGGCATCGACGCCGTGCGCGCCGCGGTCGGCACGCACCTGGGCCACAGCGCCTGGGTGACCGTGACGCAAGCCCAGGTCGACACGTTCGCCGAGGCGACGGGCGACCACCAGTGGATCCACGTCGACGTCGAGCGGGCCACCGCCGAGTCGCCCTTCGGCGGCCCCATCGCCCACGGGTACCTCACGCTGGCGCTCACCAACCTGTTCCTCCCGCAGGTGGTCGAGGTCCGAGGCGTGTCGCTGGGCGTGAACCGGGGGACCGGCCGGATCCGGTTCCCCGCTCCCGTGCCGGTCGGCACGCGCCTGCGCGCCGGCGTCGACCTGGTCGCTGTCGACGACGTCACCGGGGGCATCGACACCACCATGCGCATCACCGTCGAGCGCGAGGGCGGCGACAAGCCGGTGTGCGTGGTGGAGAGCCTCAGCCGCTACCTGGCCTGACCCGAGCCGCCTGGGGGACCCCCGGGCCGGGATGGGGGCCGACCCCCAGGGCGCTGCCGCCTACGCCGTCCGACGATGCGGAGGTGACCACGCACCACGCCTCCCCGCCGTCCCCACCTTCGCCCCCCGGTCCGGGCCTCTCGGTCCAGAACCTCCTCCTGGCGTCGGGCACCGGGCTGGTCGCCGTGGCGGCGATCGTGTTCACCGCGGTGAACTGGGGCCGGATGGGTGCCGCCGCCCAGGGCGGGCTGCTGCTCGCGCTGACGCTCTCGGCTGCTGCCGCGACGCTCGCCGCCGCCCGCCGCCGCATGCCGGCCACCGCCGAGGCGGTCGGCCTGGTCGCCCTCCTGCTCGCGCTGGCCGATGCCCACGCCCTCCGGGTCGCGGTCGACGTCGAGCTCGGCGCCACCTGGTGGGCCGGCGCGCTGGTGGTGCTGTCGGCCGGGGCGTGGGCCCTGGGCGAGGCGACGGCGGTGCGCTCGACGCGCCTCGCGGCCGCCGCCCTGGGGCAGCTGGCCCTGCCCCTCCTCCTGGCCGGCACCGGCGCCGATCCGACGCCGGCCGGCGCCGTGCTCCTGGCCCAGGTGGCGTTGGTGGCGACGGCCTCGGAGCGAGGTACCCGCGTCCATCG
>DATAGR010000156.1:0-15951 GCA_036263575.1 Aquihabitans sp.
CCTACGCACGCCTCTGGAAGTCAGAAGCCGCCCGAGCCCGAGCCCTTGACCGCTTCCTCCACCGCTACAACCATCACCGCCACCACACCGCCATCGGCGGCCCACCGTCAAGCCGAGTCACCAACCTGGCAGGGCACAACACCTAGGCCGACCGCTCGTCGGCGTCGGGGGTGACCAGCCGGCGCCGGAGCTCGACGTACACCGGCGTGCCGACCATCGCCTCGAGCTCCTCGCCCAGCGACTCGACCACCGGGCGGTCCCCGACGTAGGCCCGCTCCCCCTCGGTGCAGCACCACGCCATCGGGTCACCGTCGTCGCCCCAGTCGCGGCGCGTCCAGCGGCGGACGGTGGCCACCTCGGGCGCGTCCCCGTCACCGGGCTCGGGTGCCTCCCAGTCGACGCGGATCGGCAGCTGCCAGCAGACCGACGGCTTCCAGTCGAGGGGCGGCTCGTCGTCCGCGACCGCGGCCAGGTGCAGCGCGCAGCCCGCCCCGCCGGCGAAGCCCGGCCGGTTGAGGAAGATGCACGCCCCCTCGACGACCCGGGTGTTCGAACGGTCGTCGGAGAAGACGCCGTGGGCCTCGGCCTCGGCGTGGAACTGGAAGCCCTCGGGCGCAAGGGTGGCGGCCAGGCCGGCGATGCGACGGGCCTCGTCGGCGCCGTCGATCTCGGCGCCCACCGAGCAGCAGCCCTGCTGGAGGTGCTCGGCCGGCTCCTCGAGGATGCCGAGGCAGCCACGACCCCAGATGCAGGTCCAGTTCGAGGTCAGGAAGGCCCGATCGAACCGCCAGACGGTGTCACCGTCGGCGATCTCCTCCAGCTCCTCGGGGCCACCGGGCACCCGACGAGCCTACGGCGGGCCGTCGGGACCTGATTCGGCCGGCCCGGAACCGCCGCGGGAGACTGCGGCCATGAGCGACGAGCGTCCCCCCGAGGTCCCCGACCTGCCGAGCTTCGCCGACCTCGGCCTGCGCGAGGAGCTGGTGGGTGCGCTGTCGACGCTGGGCTACGAGGAGCCGACGCCGATCCAGGCCGAGGCGATCCCGCCGATGGTCGCCGGCCGGGACCTGCTCGGCCAGGCCGCCACCGGCACCGGCAAGACCGCGGCCTTCGCCCTCCCGATCCTCCAGCGCCTCGACGCCGACCGCAGCCGCACGGAGCCGTTGGCGCTGGTCCTCGTGCCCACCCGCGAGCTGGCCATGCAGGTGTCCGAGGCCGTGCACCGCTACGGCCGCGGGCTCGGCGCCCGGGTCCTGCCGATCTTCGGTGGCCAGCCCATCGGCCGCCAGCTGCAGGCCCTGCGGCGCGGCGTCGACGTGGTGGTGGCCACGCCGGGCCGGGCCATCGACCACATCAACCGGGGCACCCTGCCGCTCGAGCACATCGAGGTCGTCGTGCTCGACGAGGCCGACGAGATGCTCGACATGGGCTTCGCCGAGGACATCGAGGCGATCCTCACCGAGACGCCGCCCACCCGCCAGACCGTCCTCTTCTCGGCCACCATGCCCGGCCGCATCAGCGCCATCGCCAAGCGCCACCTCACCGACGCGGTCCGCATCGAGATCGCCCGGCCCACGCTCGCGGCCGGCGACGCGCCGAAGGTCCGCCAGAGCGCCTACCTCGTGCCCCGGTCGCACAAGCCCGCCGCGCTCGGGCGGATCCTCGACGTCGAGGTCCCCACCGCGGCGATCGTGTTCTGCCGCACCCGCGTGGAGGTCGACGAGCTCACCGAGACCATGAACGGCCGCGGCTACCGGGCCGAGGCGCTCCACGGCGGCATGAACCAGGAGCAGCGCGACCGCGTCATGAGCCGCCTCCGGGGCGCGACCGCCGACCTGCTGGTGGCGACCGACGTCGCCGCCCGAGGGCTCGACATCGACCAGCTCACCCACGTCGTGAACTACGACGTGCCGTCGGCGCCCGAGTCCTACGTGCACCGCATCGGCCGCGTCGGGCGGGCCGGGCGCGAGGGCGTGGCCATCACCCTCGCCGAGCCCCGCCAGCACCGCATGCTCAAGAACATCGAGCGGATCACCAAGCAGCGCATCACCATCGAGAAGGTGCCCACGGTCGCCGACCTGCGCACCCGACGGATGGAGCTCACCCGGGCCACGCTCGAGGAGAGCATCCTCGAGGGCGGGCTCGACCCGTTCCGGGTGGTCGTGGAGACGCTGGCCGACGAGTACGACGTCATGGAGGTGGCGCTGGCCGCGGTGAAGCTGGCCCACGAGTCCAGCGGCGCGGCCGCCGACGAGGAGGAGATCCCCGACGTCCGGCCCCGGCCCGACGACAGCGGCACGAAGCGGCCGGGCAAGGACGGGCGGCCGTCGAAGGGCCCGGCTGGTCCGAGGAAGGGTCGCGGTCCGAGCGAGGGGATGACCCGGCTCTACGTGGCCGCCGGGCGCAGCAGCGGCATCCGGCCCGGCGACCTCGTGGGCGCCATCGCCGGTGAGACCGACCTCAGCGGCCGAGACATCGGGTCCATCGAGATCGCCGACCGCTTCTCGCTGGTCGAGGTGCCGGAGGCCGGTGCCGACCAGGTCATCGCGGCCATGAAGCGCACCACGCTGAAGGGCAAGAAGGTGCTGTTCCGCCGCGAGCGCTTCGAGAGCTGACGCCGGCGCTCAGCGATCGGGCAGCGAGACCGGCCAGCCCCGCCGCTCGAGCTCGGCGGCGAGGAGCCCGGCCGGCATCCCCCGCAGCACCGTGGCCCGCTCGGCGTCGAGCCGGTCGGCGGCCGACACCTCCTCCATCGACGGCGCGCCGTCGCCGACGCCACGGCCGAACACCTCGGTGTCGCCGTCGGCCGCCACCAGCTGGTCGATGAGGGCCGACGCCTCGCCGATCGTGAACTTGCCGCCGGCCTGGCGCTGGGTGAGGCCGAGCGGGCCGCGGGCGTCGCGGAAGCCGGTGTGGCCGGCCTGCTCGATCAGCGACAGCAGGTACTTCAGCTGCTTGGCCGAGGCCGGCGGCCCGGAGGCCTTGCCGAAGGTCATGAGGTCAGTTCCATTCGTGTTCGTCGTCGGTCTCGTCGCCCGACCCGTCCGGGCCTCCACCGTCGGCGGCGGCCGCCCCCATGGTGGGCTCCGACGGCGAGCGGGTGGCGGACCGCTCGGCGCCGGCGGCCAGCCAGCCGACGATCAGCCCCCGGAGCCGCTCGATCCCGTCGCCCTTGGCCGCGCTCACCCAGACGACGGCGTCGGGGTCGACGCCGCAGCCCTCGGCCACCTCGCGCCGGCGGACGCCGCGCTTCGACGACTTCACCTTGTCGAGCTTGCTCGCCACCACCGTGTGCGGGAGGCGGTGGGCCTGGAGCCAGCCGAGCATCTGGACGTCGAGCTTGGTCGGCCCGATCTCGCCGTCCACCAGCACCAGCACCATCTCCAGCGCCTCCCGCTCCAGCAGGTAGCCCTCGATCATCTGCTGCCAGCCGGAGCGCGTCTTCCCGGGCACGGCGGCGAACCCGTAGCCGGGGAGGTCGACGGCGGTGGTGCCGTCGCCCAGCTCGAAGAGGTTGAGCAGCTGCGTGCGGCCCGGCGTCTTCGACGTGTGGGCCAGGCGCTTGTGGTTCGCCAGCGCGTTCAGCAGCGAGGACTTGCCCACGTTCGACCGGCCGAGGAACGCCACCTCGGCGCGCGTCTCGGGCAGCCGGTACACGTCGTCACCGGAGGTGACGAACCGGAACCTCAGCGGGGCGCTCACGGCGCAGAGGTTCCCACGCGCCCGCCGGCGGCGGGTGCCTCAGCCGCCCGAGGCGGCCGCCGCGGCCCGGCGACGCAGCGGGGGCAGGGTGGGCGGCGGGCTCTGGCGGGGCGGGAGCTCGGCCAAGAGGTCGGTGGTGATGTGGGCGATGGCGTGCACGGCCCGCTCGAACGCCTCCTCGGTCCGGGCCGAGGTCGACTGCACGCCGCTGACCTTGCGGACGTACTGCCGGGCGGCGGCCTCGATCTCGGTGTCGGTGGCCTGCGGCTCGAGGCCGCGCAGGGTGGTGATGTTGCGGCACATGCCGCCAGGCTACGCCCGGCCCCCTCGTGGGGTCCGGCCGCCGGGTCTCGCCGCCGGGCCGGTGCCGTAGGGTCGGTGCTGGAGGCGATGACGTGAGCCGAGGGACCGCCCCCGAACCGGCGGACGTCGCCTGATGGGACCGCTGTTCGAATTCCGCGACGTCTCGCTGCGCAAGCAGGCCACCACCGTGCTCGACCACGTGACGGTCGACCTGCCGGGCGAGGGCATCACCGTGGTCATCGGGGCCTCCGGCGCCGGCAAGTCGAGCCTGTTGCGCTGCTGCAACCGCCTGGAGGTGCCGACCGACGGCGTGGTCGCCTTCCGCGGCGTCGACGTGGCCACCATGCCCCCGCTCGAGCACCGCCGCCGCGTGGCCATGGTGTTCCAGGCGCCCACGCCGTTCCCGGGCACCGTGCTCGCCAACCTGCGGGCCGTCGAGACCGAGCTGAGCCGCGACGTGGCGACGGCCCTGCTCGAGCGGGTCGGGCTCGCCCCGGCGCTGCTCGACCGCTCGGCCGACGCCCTCTCGGGCGGCGAGGCGCAGCGGATGGTGGTGGCCCGGGCCCTCACCACCTCGCCCGAGGTCCTGCTGGCCGACGAGGCCACCTCCGCGCTCGACGCCGGCGCAACGACCCGCCTCGAGGGCCTGGCCCGGTCGCTCGCCGACGACGGCATGCCGGTGATCTGGGTGACCCACGACCTGCTCCAGGTGCAGCGCCTCGCCGACCACCTGGTCGTCATGCGCCTCGGTCGGGTGCTGTGGTGCGGCGACGCCGCCTCGACGGACGCGGCCGACGCCATCGACCTCGCCCTCCACGGCAGCGAGCGCTGAGGACGTGGACGAGAACGTCATCGGGTGGGGCGGGTTGGCGGCCTCGCTGGTCTTCGTGGTCGTCGCCGTCGTCGTCACCGGGCGCCAGCAGCTCGGCCTCGAGCGCTCGATCCTCGCCTCGGTCGCCCGCTCGCTCGTGCAGATGGCGGTGGTCGGCACGGCCCTGGTCCCGATCGTCGACCCCGACACGCCGCTGCTGTGGAGCTGGGCGTGGGTCGGCGCCATCGTGGTCTTCGCCTCGGTCGTCACCGCCCGCCGGGCGCCCGCCGTCCCCGGGCTCATCTGGCTGGCCCTCGCCGCCAACGCCCTCGTCGGCGGCCTGGGCCTGTCGATCATCTTCGGCCTCGGCATCTTCGACCTGGAGGGACGCACCCTCGTGCCGGTGGCGGGCATGGTGATCGGCAACTCCATGAAGGCGGCGGTCGTGGGCGCGGCCCGGGTGGCCGAGTCGGTGGCCGACCACCGGCCGGAGATCGAGGCCGGCCTCGCCCTCGGCATGACGCCCCGAGCCGCGTCGCGCCGCCTGGTCCGCTCGGCCCTGCGCACCGCGATCTCGCCGCAGGTCGAGCAGACCGCCGCCCTGGGCATCGCCTTCCTCCCCGGCGCCATGACCGGCCTCATCCTCGCCGGCGTCGACCCCCTGGACGCGGTGGCCACGCAACTGGCGCTGATGTACGTGATCCTCGCCAGCGTCGTGATCGCCGCCACCACGACGGCGCTCGGCACCCTGGCCCGGCTCACCACCGACGACGCCCGCATCCTCCCGCTCGAGCGGACCGCCTGAGCGGGCTGACGGGCTGGACGCCTGGACCGGCTCGGCACCCGACCGGCGACCCGGCGAGTTCACCCGTTCTCCGCGTTTCGGAGCCTCCACTCCTCCGGGGCGACGCCGATGGGAGGGGACGTCGATACCGTCGCCCGTCGGTCGCGCCCGCCGCCAGCCGCCACGGTGACAAGGAGCCCCGCATGTCCCGCCGATCCCGCCCGATCGCTGCGCTCACCGCCGCCTGCCTCGCCCTCGGCGTCGCAGCCGGCGCGCCGCCGTCGTCGTCGGCGCCCACCGCCCCCGGTCGGGTCGCCGCCGCGGCGACGCCGTTCACGCTCGACTGGGCCAAGCCGGTCACGAACCAGAGGAACATCTCGATGTCCTCGCCGGTCGTGGTGACCGGCGCCGGCACGCCGTTCGTGGTCACCGGCGACCTGGGCGGGAACCTGCGCGCCTTCCGCCTGCACGACGGCGCCGCCCAGGCCGGCTGGTCCGGCGTCAACGCCGGCTTCGAGCTGAAGGCCCCGCTGTCGACCGACGGCTCCAACGTCTACGTGCCGGTCGCCCAGGACGGCAAGGACCGGGTGCCCCAGTTCAAGAAGTACCGGGCCGACGGCTCGCTGGTCTGGAACACCAACGTCGGCACGGTGTACCCGGGGCCCGGCCACGGGTTCCTGCTCGCCGGCATGTCGCTGGCCAAGGTCAACGGCGTCTGGCGGGCCTACGGCGCGTCGTCGGGGCACTGGGTCTACGGCTTCAACGGCACCACCGGTTGGGCGGAGTGGGGATTCCGCAACGCCGACTCCACGATGGCGACCCCCGCCCTCGCCGACCTCTACGGCACCGGCGCCCCGGCCATCATCACCAGCAACGACAAGACCGCCGAGACCAGCGCCGACCGCCACGGCGGCCACCTCCGCATCTTCACCACGACCGGCCGCCAGATCTGCAGCGCCGACCAGACCGTCACCGGCAACACCTACGTCTCGTCGGGCTACAACAACTCCTCGCCCATCGTCGGGGCGATCGGCGGCGACCCGCTCATCGTCTTCGGCTCGACCGGCCCGGTCCAGACCGGCCCGGGCGCCAACCAGGTCGTGGCCTACAACTCGAACTGCGGGCGGCGCTGGGCGTCGCCCCCGCTGGCCGGGCGGGCCGAGCCCTCCCCCACGTTCGCCGACGTCCGGGGCGACGACACGCCCGAGGTGATCCAGCTCATCGCCGGCCGCGCCGGCAGCGTCGTCTACCCCCGCGTGTACGTGCTGGACGCCAAGACTGGCCAGGTCCTGTCCGACACGGGCACGTCGCTGCAGCGCTACGGCGGCAACATCTCGTACCCGCAGTCCACGTCCATCGCGACCGCCGACGTGGACGCCGACGGCAAGCAGGACCTCTTCGTGCCCGGCACCAGCCTCGTCGTGCTCAAGGGCCAGACCATGGGCCTGATCCAGGCCGTCAACACGGCGGGCGTCGCCGTGCAGAACACGCCGGTCATCACCCAGGAGCCGGGGGGCGGCCTGCGCGTGACCCTGGCCGGCTACTCGGCCAACAACGGCAACGGCGTCTTCGGCGGCACCGTCCGCTCGTACACCACCCCCACGGGCGTCCTCGGCCCCGACGGCTGGCCGCGGTTCGGGCGCGACTCGCAGCTGACCGGCCTGTTCTCGCCGCTCGCCGGCCCCTACGACACCCTGCTCGAGGGCCGGACGTTGCCGTCGGGTCGATCCCTGCGCAGCCGCACGGGCGGCCGCACCGCGACCATGCAGCCCGACGGCAACTTCGTCGTGCGGCGGGCCGACGGCTCCGCCACCTTCCAGACGCGCACGTCGGTCCCGGGCTCGTACCTCTACGTCGGCGTCAACGGCAACCTCGTCGTCAAGGCCCCCGACGGCCGGATCCTCTGGCAGACCGGGAAGGTCGGCCCCGGCCACGAGCGCGTCGTGCTGGGCGGTGACGGCCTCTTGCGGGTGTTCAGCGGCACGTGGTCGGGCTCGGAGCGGACCAACCGCGACGCGCTGCTCTGGATCACCCCGCGCCCGACCTGAGCACCACCCAACTGAGCACCGGGCCGGAGGAGGCTCGTACCATCGGGCCCGTGATGCAGGACCGGGGGCTCGACGTCGTCGTGGTGGGGGCCGGCTTCGCCGGCATGTACGCCCTGCACCGGTTCCGGTCGATGGGGCTGGCGGTGCAGGTGATCGAGGCGGGCGGCGACGTCGGCGGCACCTGGTACTGGAACCGCTACCCCGGCGCCCGCTGCGACGTGGAGTCGATGGAGTACTCGTACTCGTTCGACGAGGACCTCCAGCAGGAGTGGGACTGGACCGAGCGCTACGCCGCCCAACCGGAGATCCTCCGCTACGCCAACCACGTCGCCGACCGCTTCGACCTGCGCGACGCCATCTGCTTCGACACCCGGGTGACCGCCGCGACGCTCGACGAGGCGCGCGGCCGGTGGGTCGTCGAGACCGACGGCGGGCGCACGTTCGAGGCGACCTTCGTGGTCATGGCGACCGGGTGCCTCTCGTCGGCCGTCGTCCCCGCCATCGAGGGCGGCGAGAGCTTCACCGGCGCCACGTACCACACCGGCCGCTGGCCCCACGAGGGCGCGGACCTGGCCGGCAAGCGGGTCGCCGTCATCGGCACCGGGTCGTCGGGCATCCAGGCCATCCCGGTGATCGCCCGCGAGGCGGCCGAGCTCACCGTCTTCCAGCGGACCGCCGCCTACACCGTGCCGGCCCGCAACGGCCCCCTGGACCCGGCCGAGGCGGCCGAGATCAAGGCCCGCTACGCCGAGCTCCGGGCCGCGAACCGCGAGATGCCCACCGCCATGGGCGCCCGCATGGCCCGGGTCGGCGCCAGCGCCCTCGAGGTCGACGAGGCGGAGCGGCGGCGCGAGTACGAGGCCCGCTGGGAGCGGGGCGGCTTCACGTTCCTCGCGTCGTTCAACGACCTGCTGCTCGACGAGCGGGCCAACGAGACCGCGGCGACGTTCGTCCGGGAGAAGATCCAGGCCACCGTGCGGGACCCCGCGCTCGCGGCCCGCCTCTCGCCCCGCCAGATCATCGGCTGCAAGCGGCTCTGCATCGACACCGGCTACTACGAGACGTTCAACGAGCCCCACGTCCACCTGGTGGACCTGGCCGAGACGCCGATCGAGGCCATCACGCCCACCGGGATCCGGACGACGGCGGGCCACCACGACCTCGACGCCATCGTGTTCGCGACCGGCTTCGACGCCATGACCGGCGCCCTCCTCCGGATCGACGTCCGGGGTCGCGACGGCGTCGCCCTCCGCGACGAGTGGGCCGCCGGCCCCCACACCTACCTCGGGCTCGGCATCGCCGGGTTCCCGAACCTGTTCACGGTGACCGGCCCGGGCAGCCCGTCGGTGCTGACGAACATGATCGTGTCGATCGAGCACCACGTCGACTGGATCGCCGACTGCATCGACCACCTGCGCAGCAACGGGCTCAGCGCCATCGAGGCGACCGCCGAGGCCCAGGAGGGGTGGATCGAGTTCGTCAACGGCGTGGCCGGCATGACCCTGTTCCCGACCTGCAACTCCTGGTACCTCGGCGCCAACGTGCCGGGCAAGCCGCGGGTGTTCATGCCCCTGCCCGGGTTCCCGCTCTACACCGAGATCTGCCGCTCGGTGGTCGAGGACGGCTACCGGGGGTTCGCGCTGACCTGACCGGCTGCGATGTCGGCCGTCGCAACGTCGGCGAGCGCGGCCGCCAGCCGGGCCACGCCCTCCGCGAGCTCGGCCGGCGTGCCGGTGGCGAACGACAGCCGCATGGCCGAGCGGTGCGGCTCGCTCACCGAGAAGGCGGTGCCGGGCACGAACGCCATGCCGCGGGCGACGGCGACCGGCAGCAGGGCGGCGGTGTCGACCGGTGCGCCGTCGGCGCTGGACACGTCGCCCCACACGAACATGCCGCCGTCGGGCTGGGCGAAGGCGAAGGCGAAGGCGTCGCCGAGCACGTCGCGGAGCGCGGCGACCAGCGCCTCGGCCTGGGCCCGGTAGCGGGTGCGGAGGCCGGCGAGGTGGTCGTCGAGGAAGCCGGGCTCGGTGAGCACGTGGTGCACGAGGTGCTGGGTGAGCGACGACGTGTGGAGGTCGGCCGCCTGCTTGAGCACCACCATCGACCGCACGACCGGCGGCGGGCCGACCGCCCACCCGACGCGCAGGCCGGGGCTGAGCACCTTCGACACCGTGCCGAGCGAGAGGCACCGGTCGGTCAGGGACCGCAGGGCGGTGGGGGCTTCGCCTCGCCACCGGAGCTGGCCGTAGGGGTCGTCCTCGACGACGAGGAAGCCGTAGCGGTCGGCGAGGTCGGCGAGCCGACGTCGGCGGTCCTCGCCGAGGGTGGCGCCCGACGGGTTGTCGAAGTTGGCGACCACGTACACCAGCGTGGGCCGCAGCCCGTCGGCCAGGCGATCCTCGAGGACGTCGACGCGCAGGCCGTCGTGGTCGGCCGGCACGCCCACGAGGTCGGCGCCGGCGGCCCGGAAGGCCTGGATGGCGCCGATGTAGCCGGGGTCGGCCAGCACCACCGGGTCGCCGGCCCTGGTGGTGGCCCGGGCCAGGAGGTCGAGTGCCTGCTGGGAGCCGTGGGTGACCACCACGCCGTCCGGCGTCGATCCGTACCGCCCAGCCACCCACTCGCGCAGGGGTCGGTGGCCCTCGGTGGTGCCGTACTGGAGGGCGCCGGTCGCCGAGATGCCGAGGACCGCCGCGCTGGCCCGCTCGAAGGCGGCGACCGGGAACCCCTCGGGCGACGGCAGTCCGCCGGCGAGGGACAGCACGCCGGGCTGCTCGGTGATCTCCAGGAGGTCACGGATCGCCGACGAGCCGGTGCGAGCGATGGCGTCCCCGGTGGGGAACCCGTGCGGGTGCGCGGCCGCGGGCGACGCCGGCTGCGCACGGGGATCGGTCGCCATGGCCGCATGCTGGCAGATCGGGCGGGCGAGGCCGTCCTCGGTTCGGCCGTCGCCGTGCTCGCCTCGAGCCGACCACGGGCGGTGGGCGCGCCACCCGATCGGAGGAACGCTTGCACGGTGGGAGTAGGGTCACCAGCAGACGACGGTCTGCCCTTGAGCACACAGGGGCCTCCCGCCCGGAAGGCCCCCGATGTCAGACTCCCCGCACGCCGATGCGCTTCGAGCGCTCACGCGCTTCCTCGTCACCGATGCCACGGTGGGCGACACCCTCGACCAGATGGCGGCGATCACGGACGAGGCGCTGCCGTCGGCGTGCATGGTCGGCATGACCATGCACGACGACCGTGGGCGTCCCGCCACCCGCGTGTTCACCGACCCGGCGGCCCGGGAGGTCGACGAGGCGCAGTACCGAGCGGAGCGGGGCCCGTGCCTCGACGCCTGGCGCCTGGCGCGGGTGGTGCGCGTCGACGACCTCGGCGAGTTCGAGCGGACGTACCCCGAGTTCCGCGTCGCCGCCGAGGCGAACGGCGTGGGCAGCTCCCTCTCGATCCCCCTCCTCGCCGGCGAGGTGGCGGTCGGCGCGCTGAACCTCTACGGCGCCGGACGGGCGGCGTTCTCCGACGCCGACGAGTCGCTCGGCGTCGACCTGGCCGCGGCCATGGCGGTCGTCCTCTCCAACGCCACCGCCTACTGGGGCGCCTTCGAGCTGAGCCAGCAGCTGCACCAGGCCATCGCCAGCCGGGCCGCCATCGAGCAGGCGAAGGGCATGCTCATGGCCCGCTCCCCCGGGCTGAGCCCCGACGGCGCGTTCGACCTGCTCCGGCGGGCGTCGCAGCGGGAGAACACCAAGCTCCACGACATCGCCGACCGGATCGTCGCCGGCGGCGGCCACGGCGTCCCCGCCGACTGACGCGGTCTGTCGCGACCGGGGCCGGGCAGGTCGGGGCCCGATGACCGACCACCAGCCCCCTCCCGCCACCCCCGACGAGGCCGGACGGATCGGCGAGGCCTTCGCCGCCAGCCTGGCCGACGCCACGTTCCCGGCCACCCGCGAGGAGCTGCTCGCCGCCGCGACCGAGGCCGGTGCGCCCTCCGAGGTCCTCGACCTGATGGGCAACCTCGACGACGTCGCCCCCTTCACCTCGATCGACCAGGCGTGGGAGCAGGCAGCCGGGCCCGACGCCACCTGACCTGCGGAGAACCACGGGTTTCGCCACACCAGGCCGGGCGAGTGCGGGCGGACCGAACCACGAGGGAGACGACATGGCCGGCAAGGGCACGAACAGGGCATCCGAAGGTGCGGGCTTCCACGAGCTGGTCGGCGTGCAGGTGGACGACGCCGGCGAAGGCCACGCCACCGTGTCGCTGAAGACCGGCGACCACCACCTGAACCGCCACGGGACCGTCCACGGCGGCTGCCTGGCCACCCTCGCCGACACCGCCATGGGCGCCGCGGTGGCCGCATCGGGCCAGGCGCCGGTCACCGTCGAGATGACGATGACCTACCTGGAGCCGGCAGGCCCCGGCACGATCACCGCGTCGGCGCGGATCCGTCGGCAGGGCAAGCGGATCACCATCGTGGAGGCGGAGATCGTGGACGACGACGGCGAGGACGTGGCCCATGCCATCGCCACGTTCACCGGCATCTGAGCCTGCGCCGGACCCGGCAGGTGCTCGCCCGGCGGGGTGATCTCGAAGCGCTGACCGGCCGAGCGAGCGCTCCGACCTCAAGGCTGGCGTCCCTGCGCCGATCGGACGGCCCATGGACGCCAGCCCCAATCGGACCCGTGGCGCCTGGCAGGAGCTCCGCTCCAGGATCGGCCAGCGCCACCAAGTGGGCCTGCCTGCCCGTTGGCGCGCCCACGACCAGCCGCCACCGACCCGCCGCCGCGGCCTACGCAAGGCTGCCGCCGAGCCGACGCCGGGCGACGCGATCGTCCACGACCTGTCGGTCAGCGGCGCCCGCCTCCTCGTCCCGGCGACCGACCTCATCACGCCGCGTGCGCTGATCGACCTCGAGCTGGCCGGCGCATGGGGCCGGTGCCAGGTGGCCTGGGTCTCGGACACCGAGGAGGCCGGCGCGCTGTGGTGCGGCGTGCTCTTCCTCCAGCCCGGCCCCGCCTTCATGGAGGCGATCACGCGGGCCATGGACGTCTCGGGCGTGCCGACGCGGCGTCCGCCGAGCGTCTGGCACTGACGACCGCCGGCTGCGCCGCGCCACCACGCCGACGAGGGCTCGACGGGGGCCCTCGTGCGGCGCGCTCCCGCCACCACGCAGCGTGCCCGACGACCGTAGGTCGTTCGGTCCATTTCCGGCGGCGGGGCTCCAGCCGCGGCCCCAACGTGACGTAGCTCGGGTGTGGTACTTCCGGCCCCGACGCGCCAGCACGTCCACGACGCAGGCACGGTGGTGCCGGCGCCGTCGGGCGCTCCCGCGCGCGCGGCGTCGCTGACGGCCGCCGTCCGGTCGATCCCGCTGCGGCTGCCGTGGGGCGTCCTCGCCAGCGCCCTCGCCGTCGGGCTGCTGGCCCTCCAGGCCGGCGGCGCGACGGCAGCCAGCGCACCGGTGATCGCTGCGAGCGTGGCCGCGACGACCAGCGTGGCCGTCGCCTGGTCGTCGAGCGGGCGCCAGCGGGTCGCGTGGGCTGCGGCCGGCCTCGGCAGCGTGCTCTGGTGCGCGGGCCACGGGTCGCGCCCGGTGTGGGCGACGGCGGCATCGACGGCGGACGACGCCATGACGGTCGGCCAGGTCGCGGCCCTGGTGGCCATGGGCTGCTTCGCCGTCGCCATCCTCGCCCACATCGACCTGCCGGCACGGCGCGTCGCCAGGCTGCGCTACTTGGCGGAGGGAGCCCTGCTGACGGCCAGCATCCTGTTCGCCAGCTGGGTGTTCATCATGCCGCCGGCGTTCGAGGCGACCCACGGGCTGTCGTTCCCGGACCGGGCGACCCTGCTGGCCCACCCGCTGCTCGACGTCTTCGTCATCGCCGTGGTGGTCTTCGCCGTCACGCGCCTGCCCCAGCTCGGCCGCTGGAGCGTGCTGATCCTGGGCGGCATCGGCGCCATCGCCCTCCTCTCGAGCACGTCCAGCAACGCCGAGCCCGCGGCCGCCGAGCTGCGCCTCGCCCAGCTGGGCACGGCCATCGCCTTCGTGGCCATCGTGCTGGCCGCCGTCAGGGCCTGGAGCGCCCGCGCCGATGCGGACGCCACCACCGTCCCCGAGCGGGCCAAGCTCCTCCTCCTGACCGCCCCCGGGCTGTCGGTCCTGATCGTGGTCGGCACGACGCTGCGCCAGGTCACGGGCAAGCCGGTGGCGGCCGAGCTGACGTGGATCACGATCGGCGTGCTGACCCTCAGCGTGGTGCTCCACCTCACGGTGATCGTCGAGAACCACTCCCTCAGCGGCGAGCTGGCCCTGGCGCGTGACGAGGCGATCCGCGCCTCGGTCCTCAAGTCGCACTTCCTCGCCAACGTCAGCCACGAGATCCGCACCCCGATGAACGCCGTGATCGGCCTCACCGGTCTGCTGCTCGACACCGAGCTCGACTTCGACCAGCGCGAGCTCGCCATCGGCGTGGCCACGTCGGCAGAGGGCCTCCTCGGGCTGATCGACGAGGTCCTCGACTTCTCGAAGATCGAGGCCGCCAAGATGGAGCTCGAGCAGATCGACCTCGACCTCGCCGACCTGCTGGACGACGTCGCCATGATCGTGGGCGACAGCGCCCGGCGGAAGGGCATCGAGCTGCTGGCCTACTGCCAGCCCGGCCTCATGACGACCCGGCGCGGCGACCCCGTCCGCCTGCGCCAGATCCTGCTCAACCTGGCCAACAACGCCGTGAAGTTCACCAGCGAGGGATCGGTGTCGATCCAGGCCGAGGCGGTCCCGGATGACCCCGACAAGGTCGCCTTCCTCGTGGTCGACACCGGCATCGGCATCCCCAAGACCGAGCAGAGCCGGCTGTTCGAGCCGTTCTCGCAGCTGGACGAGACGACCACCCGCAAGTTCGGTGGCACCGGCCTCGGGCTGGGCATCGTCGCCGGCCTGGTCGAGCTCCAGGACGGCACCATCGAGCTCGAGAGCGAGGAGGGCGTCGGGACCGCGTTCCGCGTCACGCTGCCGCTGCCCCAGGACGCCCGCCAGACCACCGAGCGGGGGCTCGCCGCCCTCGTCGGGCTCCGGGCGCTCGTGGTCGACGAGAACGCCGTGAACCGCAGCGTGCTGGCCCACACGCTGCACAGCTGGGGCTTCACCGTCGACCAGGCCACGTCGGCCGAGGAGGCGCTGCACGACTTCGTCGCAACTGGCGGCCCGGGCCAGACCTACTCGGTCGCCATCGTCGACCACCGCATGGAGGGCATGGACGGGCTCGACCTGGCCCGGGTCCTGCGCCGCCAGGACGCCACCGCCAACGCGGTCATCTTCCTCCTCAGCTCCGACGTCGACCTCTCGCGCCAGCAGGCCCGCGACGCCGGCATCCAGTCGGTGCTCGTGAAGCCGGTCCGGAACTCGTACCTGTTGCGTCGCATCGTCGACGCGCTCATCACCAACCCGTCGTCCGGCGCACCCGCGTTGGCCGACCCAGGAAAGGAACCTTCCCATGCACGTGGTGCACCGGGTCCTCGTCGCTGAGGACAACAAGATCAACCAGGTGGTGGCCGCCGGCACGCTGCGGAAGCTCGGCTACGCGGTCGACATCGTCGACGGCGGCAACGAGGCCGTCGCCGCGTGCATCGCCACCCGCTTCGACGCGGTCCTGATGGACGTGATGATGCCGGACATGGACGGCTACCAGGCGACCACGAAGATCCGCGAGCACGAGGTCGTGAACGGCCTGTCCCACGTGCCCGTCATCGGCCTCAGCGCCCGGGCCATGGACGGCGACCGCGAGATCGCCCTCAACGCCGGCTTCAACGACTACCTCACCAAGCCGCTCCGCGCTCCCGAGCTCGAGCGCGCCCTCGACCGCTGGATCGGCGCCTCCATCCTCCTCCCCTAGCCCTGCGGGGCTCGTCGGCGCCTCACCACGTCGAGGACCAGGTCGGCGACCGCATCCGGGTCCTCGTGCTCCCAGGCGCGGACGACCTCCCAGCCCGCCGCCTCGAGCGCGGCGTCGACGCGCCGGTCCCTCGCCACGTTCGCCTGCAGCTTCGGCACCCAGTAGTCGCGGTTGCGCTTGGGCACGTGCTGGTGCTCGGGGCAGCCGTGCCAGAAGCAGCCATCGACGAAGACCGCCACCCTCACCCTGGTGAACACCACGTCGGGGTGGACCCGCACCGAGTCGAGCCGCAGCAGCAGGTCCTTGCGGAAGCGGAGCCCCCGCCGGTGCAGCGCAGAACGCACCCGGATCTCGGCCCTCGTGTCCTTCCGCCCGTTCGCCTTTCCGATCTTCGTCGCCGCCGCATC
>DATAGR010000157.1:0-9269 GCA_036263575.1 Aquihabitans sp.
TACACGCCCGGTTCGACGGTGACCACGCAGCGGGTCGAGAGCGTAGCAGCGGAGGTCTGTCCCACCCGGGGGTCCTCGTGGATGTCGAGGCCGACCCCGTGGCCGGTGCCGTGCAGGAAGGCGTCGGCCCACCCGGCGTCCTCGATCACCTCCCGGCAGGCGCGATCGACGGCACGGGCGTCGATGCCGTCGACCACCGCAGCCACGCCCGCCGCCTGGGACTCGAGCACGACGTCGTACATCCGGGCCTGGGTCCGGGTCGGCTCGCCCACCATGACGGTGCGGGTCATGTCGGAGTGGTAGCCGTCGACGAGGGCGCCGAAGTCGATCACCACGAGGTCGCCCTCGGCCACGGTGCGGTGGCTCGGGCGGTGGTGGGGTCGGGCGCCGTTGGGGCCCGAGGCGACGATCGTCTCGAAGCTGACGTCGTCGGCGCCGAGGCGGCGCATGGCGGTGTCGAGCTCGAGCCCGAACTCGACCTCGGTGGGGCGCTCGCCGAGCCGGGGGCGCACCTCGGCCAGCGCGGCGTCGGCGATGGCGCACGCCGCCTCGATCCGGGCCAGCTCGCCGTCGTCCTTGTGGAGCCGGAGGGCGGCCACCAGGCCGGTGGTGGGCACCAGCTCGACGTCGGGTGACCACGCCGCCTCGTAGCTGCGCTGCGCGGCCCAGGTGACGGCCTCGGCCTCCAGCCCGAGCCGCCGGACCGAGGCCGCCTTCGCCGCGGCGGCGAGGAGGTCCCGCTGGGCGGTGCCCGACACCTCGATCCGCGCCTCGACCCCCGTCGCCGCGAGCTGGGCCTCGGCCTGCTGGCCGTAGCGGCCGTCGGTCACGAACGTGAGGCCGCCGGGGGCCACGAGGAGCAGGGCGGCCGAGCCCGTGAAGCCGGTGAGGTAGCGGACGTTGGTGAGGTCCGTGACGAGCAGGCCGTCGACCTCGGCGGTGGCCAGCGCGGCCTGCAGCCGCCCGGCGCGGGCGGCGACGTCCATGGGCGCGAGCGTGCTGGGGGTGGGGGCGGGAACGGCCACGGGGCCTCCGGAGGGCTCGGGGAGGGCCAGCCTACGGACGGCGCGCCGTCAGCGGCCCAGGAGCTCGGCCACCGCCTCGAGCGCGAGGCGGTAGCCGGCACCGCCTTGGCCGGCGACCGTGCGGGCGGCCACCGGCTCGACCACCGACAGGTGGCGCCACGGCTCGCGCGCCCTGGGGTCCGAGAGGTGCAGCTCGACGACCGGCCCGTCGAACGCGGCGAGCGCGTCGTGGAGCGACCAGGCGTAGTGCGTGAGGGCGCCGGGGTTGATCACGATCGCCGCGCACCGGCCCCGGGCGCCCTGGATGGCGTCGACCAGGTCGCCCTCGTGGTTCGACTGCAGGTGCTCGAGGGCCAGGCCGTGTGCCGCGGCCGCGTCGCCGGCGGTGGCCACGTGGTCGGCGAGCGTCTCCGTGCCGTAGACGGCGGGCTCCCGCTCGCCGAGGAGGTTGAGGTTGGGACCCGAGAGGAGCAGCACGAGCGGCGCGTCGTCGGGTTCCTCCATCGGCCCATCCTCGCCCACCGCCGGGGCGGCGGCGCGGACGTCTCAGCGCAGGGCGTCGAGCGCCGCCAGCAGCACCCGGCGGTCGGCGACCTCCACCGGCTCGACCCCCGCCGGGCCGTCGAGCACGAACGTGGTGCCGCGGACCGCCTTCTTGTCGCGGGCGAACAGGGCGACCAGCTGGTCGGGGTCGGTGCCGGGCGGCAGGGACATCGGGAGGTCGTAGGCCGCCACGACAGCGCGGTGCTCGGCCACGCGGGCGGCGTCGATGCGGCCCAGCCGCAGGGCCAGCTCGGCGGCGTAGACGAGGCCGATGGCCACCGCCTCGCCGTGGCGGAGGTCGTAGGCCCCGGCCGTCTCGAGGGCGTGGCCCAGGGTGTGGCCGTAGTTCAGGATCGCCCGGCGGCCGCCCTCGCGCTCGTCGGAGGCGACGACGTCGGCCTTGCACCGGACGCAGGCGGCGACGGCCTCGTCGAGCGGCAGGTCGGCGAGGCCCGGCACGCCGAGGAACGCGTACTTCGCCATCTCGCCCTGGCCGTTGCGGTACTCACGAGGTGGCAGCGTCGCCAGGACCTCGGTGTCGCAGATGACGGCGTCGGGTTGCCAGAAGGCGCCCACGAGGTTCTTGCCCTCGGGCAGGTTCACGCCCGTCTTGCCGCCGATGGCCGCGTCGACCTGGCCCAGGAGGGTGGTCGACACGTGCACCACCGGGACGCCCCGGTGGTAGACGGCGGCGGCGAAGCCGGCGGTGTCGGTCACCACGCCGCCGCCGACCGCCACGACGCAGTCGCCACGGGTGAGCCCCCACTGGGCCCAGTCGCGGCAGAGGTCCTCGACGGTGCCCAGGTCCTTGCCGTGCTCGCCGTCGGGCATCGTGAAGGTGCGGTGCTCGACGCCCGGGTCGACCTGCACCGGGATCTGCTCCTGGGTGACGACGGCGACCCGCCCGACCCCGACGGGCAGCACCTCGAGCAGGCGGTGCCGGGCGCCTGCGCCGACCAGGACGGGGTAGCTGCGGTCCCCGAGCGGGACCTCGAGCTCGATCACCGGGGCACCGCCTCGACGTCGACCACGTCGGCCGGGGCCACCGCACCCAGGGCGACGAGCGCCTCGGCCACCTGCTCGGCGAGGCGCCACTTCGGCCGCTCGCCGGCCTCGTGGGCGGGACGGACCTCGACGGTGGCGTCGGCGACCTCGCGGTACCAGGGGTCGCGCTCGGCGTGGAGGCGCTCGAAGACCTCGACCGGGTCGGCCTCCGCGAGCAGCGGGCGGTGCGGCTTGGCCTGCGCGCGCGAGGCGAGGAAGGCGGGCTCGCCGTGGAGGTACACGACGGCGACGTCGGCCTCCGAGAGGCGCGCGCGGTTCTCGGGGCGCACGACGACGCCACCGCCGGCACCCAGGACCACCGGATCGGGTGCGGCCAGCACGTCGACCAGCAAGCCGGCCTCGGCGTCGCGGAAGGCGGCCTCGCCGTCGGCGAACCACTCGGCCACGCTCCGGCCCGAGCGGGCCTCCAGCTCGACGTCGGCGTCGACGAACCCGGCGCCGACCAGGCGGGCCAGCTTGCGGCCGACGGTGGTCTTGCCGGAGCCCATCAGCCCGACGAGGACCACGTGGGGCCGGGGACCGCCGGTGGGCACCTGCCAGCGCTGCGGCCCGAGGGCCACCCCGTGCCCCGTGCCGTCAGGCACCGACGGGCCCGGCGGCCAGGGCCTCCACGAAGGCCCGGTGGTTCCTGGTCAGCTCGTCGACGGAGTCGCCGCCGAACTTCCGGGTGGCCTCGTCGGCCAGCACCAGGGCGACCATGTGCTCGGTGACCACGCCGCACGCCGGGACCGCGGTGACGTCGGTGCGCTCCTTGAACGACACCCCGGGCTCCTTGGTCAGCGTGTCGACGGTTGCGAGGGTGGGGCGGTTGAGGGTGGCGAGGGGCTTCATGGCCGCCCGGACCACGACCGGCTCGCCGGTGGAGATGCCGCCCTCGACGCCCCCGGCGAAGGTGGTGGGCCGCTGGTAGCCGCCCTCGGGCGTCCAGGTGACGGGGTCGTGGGCGTCGCTCCCCCGCCGGCCGGCGACGTCGAACCCGTCGCCGATCTCGACGCCCTTGACGGCCTGGATGCTCATGACCGCCCGGGCCAGGGCCGAGTCGAGCTTGCGGTCCCAGTGCACGTGGCTCCCGAGGCCGACCGGGACGCCGTAGGCGATGGCCTCGACCACGCCGCCGAGCGAGTCGCCGTCACGGGCCGCGGCCTTGATCTCCACGACCATGGCCTGGGCTGCGTCGGGGTCGAGGCAGCGGACCTCGTCGGCGTCGACCTGGTCGAGGTCGTCGGGTCCGGGGCGGATGCCGGCGGTGGCCCGGGCCGGTCCCACCTGGATCACGTGGGACACGATCCGCACGCCCAGCGTCGCGAGCAGCCGCTTGGCGAGCGTGCCGGCGGCGACGCGCGCCGCCGTCTCGCGGGCCGAGGCCCGCTCGAGGACGTCGCGCGCGTCGGTGAAGCCGTACTTCTGCATCCCGGCGAGGTCGGCGTGGCCGGGTCGCACCTGGGTCAGCGGCGCCCGCGTCGGCCCGTCGGCGGCCGCGGGCGACATCTCCTGCTGCCACTTCTCGGGGTTGCGCTCCCACTCCGAGTTGGCGATCTCGATGGCCACCGGGGACCCGAGCGTGCGGCCGTGGCGGACCCCGCCGACCAACGTGACGACGTCCTGCTCGAAGCGCATCCGGGGCCCGCGCCCGTAGCCGAGGCGTCGGCGGGCCAGCTCGGAGGAGATGTCCTCGGCCGCCACCTCGAGCCCCGCCGGGAGACCTTCGACGACCACGACGAGGGCCGGGCCGTGCGATTCACCGGCGGTCAGGTAGCGGAGCACCCGGCAACGCTACCGGTCGACCTGGAGGGCCGACGAACCCCTTGCGGCCAGCGGTTCGTCCCGCACGACCCAGTCCAGGACGGGCCCGCTGGCCAAGATGACGGCGACGGCGCCGACGGCCAGCCAGGGCCCGAACGGGTACGGCTTCGAGGCTCGGCGCACCACCAGGATCCCGGCGCCGACCACGAGCCCGACCACGCTGGCGGCGAAGACCGACACGGGGACCAGCAGCGGGTCGACGTAGCCGACCCACAGGCCGAGGGTGGGCGCCAGCTTCACGTCGCCCATGCCCATGCCCTCCTTGCGGACGATGAGCTCGAAGGCGATCAGGACGAAGCCGAGGGCGAGCGGGTAGCCGATGCCGCTGATCAGGGCGCCGATGATCGTGGTGCCGGGGTGCTCGGAGGACACGAGGGCGAGGACCACCACCGCCACCACGGAGACGAGCGCCGCCGGGTACGTGATGGCGTTCGGGAGGATGTACAGCTCCAGGTCGATCACCGAGAGGGCGAGGAGCACCGAGAAGAACAAGGCGAACGGCACGACCTCCCAGGAGGCGCCGAACCGCAGCCCGGCGGCGACCCAGAGCGCGGCGTTGGCCACCTCGACGAGCGGGTAGCCGACCGGGATCGGTTCACCGCAGGACCGGCACCGCCCCCGCAGCAGGATCCACGACAGGACCGGGATGTTGTCGCGCGAGCGGAGCTCGGTCCGGCAGAGCGGGCACCTCGACGGCGGCCGGACCACCGACTCCCCCGACGGGACCCGCACGATCACCACGTTGAGGAACGAGCCCACGGCCAGGCCGAACACCGCCAGCAGCGGCAGGAGCAGGGCGTCGGACATCGGCGGGGACCCTACCGGTCGGCCTGTCGGCGCCTGTGGACCGGGCGGTCCGCCGGTGGCCGCCGGGCGAGGGTCAGGGCTTGACGCTCGAGAGGAACTTCAGCAGCGAGCCACGGTCGTCGCCGTCGGCGTCGGCCGCGCCCTCGCCGTCGTGCTCGCCGGCCTCGGCGACGTGCTCGCCCTCGGCCTCGGCGACCGGCGAGGCGTACGTCGCCTCCGCCGGCGGGGCGTCGAACGACGGGGCGTCGAACGACGGGGCGTCCCAGCCCGGGGCAGCCGCGGCATCGGTCGGCCCGCCGAAGGGCTCGTGGCCACCCCACGACGAGGGCGCCGGCTCGGCATCGAACGTCGGGTCGACGGCGGCTGCGGCGTCGTCCGAGCGGCCGTCGACGGCGCCGGAGGCGTGGAGCTCGCCGGCGAAGCTCGTCCCCTCGCCGGGCAGCGGCTCGGGCAGCAGCGCGTCGTCGCGCGACTCCAGGACGACGGGGCCGTCCTCGGCGCTGAGCAGCGCGAGGTCGCGGACGTGCCCTCCCGCCAGCGGGGTGGCGTCCCCGTGGTCGAAGGGCTCGTCGAAGGACACCTCGTAGGACTCGACGTCGACGTCGGCGGTCTCGGCGATCGGCTCGCCCAGGACCACCAGGCCCCGCTCGACCAGGTCCTTGACCCGGCGGGAGGCGACCAGGTCGGTCACCTCGAGCTGGGCGCCGAGGCCCCGCACGCTGGTGCCGGCGCCGAGGGCGGCCAGGACGGCCCACTGGTCGGCGGCGAGGGTGACCTCGTCGCCGTCGATCTCGGGGGCGAAGGTGACCGAGGCGTCCATGGAGGGCACCACGGCCTCGACCTCGGCCCACTCGGCCACGAGCGCCTCGGCGGCCTGGAGGGCGTCGGCCACGCTGGACCGCTCGCCGCCCTCGACCAGCTGCTCGCCGTCGTCGAACACGAACGAGCCGCCCTCGCCGCGCAGCAGCTCGAACACGACGTCCGCCGGGCGCTCGGCGTGGGGCGACGTGGTGGCCGTGCCGCCGACCAGCTCGCCGTCGAGCACCCAGATCTCACCCGAGCCGGTGCGCGACGCCACGGCCAGCCGCCCCGTCTTGCCGGTGCCGGCCAGGAGCCGGAGCACGTCGGGGAGTGCGAAAGATGCGAGATCACCCTGCAGGGCCATCGGGGTACCTCCTCGAGAGGTGTTCGGCTGCCGTTGGTGCTGCTCCATCGGCACGAGGCCCCGGGCCTCAAGGCAACCGGTCATCTCGGTCGGCGACGTCACCCGAGCGGGGCGCCGGACCTCCGGGGTCAGGCCCGGGCCGCCGCCGCCATCACCGAGACGTCGGGCGCCACCCCGGTCCACCGCTCGATCGTGCGCGCCGCCTGGTGCACGAGCATCCCGAGGCCGTCGACGGTGCGGGCGCCCCGTGCCGCGGCGGCCGCCAGCAGCGGCGTCCGGAGCGGCTGGTACACGAGGTCGACCACCACGAGGTGCGGGCCGACGGCGGCGACGTCGACCGGCACCGGTCCGTCGGCGCCCTCTCGGGCGCCCATGCCGACCGACGTGGCGTTGACGAGGAGGTCCGCCCCGGCGAGGTCCGCGGCGGCGCCGACCCGGCCGACGGGGCCGGCGAGCGCGGCTGCCTGCTCGGCCCGGGCCGCGGTGCGGTTCACGACGGCGACGTCGGCGGCACCGGCTGCGCCGAGGGCCCACGCCACCGAGCGGGCGGCGCCACCGGCACCCAGCACGACGCACCGGCACCCCGCCGGGTCCGCTCCTTCGTCGCGCAGGGATGCCACCAGGCCGGGGCCGTCGGTGTTGTCGCCGACGAGCTCGCCGCCCTCCCACGCCACCGAGTTCACCGCGCCGAGGGCGGTGGCGGCCGGCGTGAGGCGGTCGAGCGCCGGGATGATCGCCGCCTTGTGCGGCATGGTGACCATGAGGCCGCCCAACCTCAGGGCCCTCGCCCCTGCCACCGCCGCCTCGGCACGACCGTCGGCGACGTCGAGGGCCACGCACGTCCAGTCCAACCCGGCCGCCGCGAAGGCCGCGTTGGCCAGGCGGGGCGAGCGGCTGTGGGCGACGGGCGAGCCGATCACGGCGGCCACCCGGGTGGCACCGGTGACGGGCACCGGTGCCGGGGTGGCCTCAGCCACAGCCGAGGTCCTTCTGGATGCAGATCTGCTTGGCGGCCTGGAACTCGGCGTCGGTCTCCACGAACGTGTGCACGCGCGGGTCGGTGAGCACGTAGTACTTCCACGGGCCGACGGCCGGGTTGAAGGCGGCTTGGAGGGCGTACTCGCCCGGGGCGCCGATGGGCGTCGGGGGCAGGCCCTTGACCCGTCGGGTGTTGTAGGGCTCGTCGGTCTCGCGGTACGCGCCCACCTCCATGCCGGCCCGCTCCGCGCCGTACTCGTCGACGGCGTCGATGCCGAGGGTCAGCGCGTTGGAGTCCTCGGCGAGGCGGTTGTAGATCACGGTGGCGATCTTGGGCGCCTCCTCGGCGTTGCCCGCCTCCGCCTGCACCAGCGAGGCGACGGTGAGCAGCTGGTAGGTCGAGACCTCGACCCCGAACTGCTCGCGCAGGCGTGCCTTGGCGGCCTCGGCGTCGAGGGCGCTCACCCGCTCGACCATCTCGTCGGCCAGCTCGCCCAGGAGCTCGGCGGCATCGGTGGCGCCGCCCACCTCGTAGGTGGCCGGGAAGAGGAGCCCCTCGTAGGAGGGCTGGCCCTCGGGTCGGAGCTCGCTGGGGACCCGGCCCTCGTCGAGCGCGGCGCGCAGGTCCTCAGGCGTCAGGCGCGGCACCTGCTCGGCGATCCGGGCGGTCAGCTCCTCGACGGTGAGGCCCTCGGGGATGGACGCACGCGTCGTCTCCGCGGTGACCTGTGCGGCGGGGCCCTCGGCCATGGTCCGCAGGACGAGGTCGATGTCGGAGTTGCGCCGCAGTCGGTAGACGCCGGCCTCGAAGGGCCCGGCGTCCTTCCGGCTCACGTAGAAGTTGAAGACCAGCGCGCTGGGCACGATCCCCTCCCGATCGAGGATGGCACCGATGCCGCTGGTGGAGGCGCCGCGCGGGATCTCCACCGACACGGTCTCCCCCGGGCTGCCCGGTGGGTTGATCTGGCGGTCGTACCACCACATCGCGCCGACCACGACGCCGCCGGCGAGCAGGGCGAACACCAGGAGCACGCCGAGCCAGCGGGGGAACCGACTCTCGCGCGGCAGCTCCTCGTACTCGTACTCGTACTCGTACCCGTCGTCGGCGTACCCGTCGTCGGCGTAGCCGTCGTCGATCGGGTCGTCGACGCGCTCCTCGACCCGCTCGCCGCCGCGGGGCGGGCCGGTCACGACCGGGACCGGCCCGGTCGTGCGCTCGGTCGGGACCGCGCCGGGGCGTCCCGGCCGCGTGGCCCGCGCCGGTGCGGCGCGCTCGGGCTCGGGACGTCGGCCGGCGGGCGGGCGGGGGCCGTCGCGGCGGGGCGGGCGGGCCGGGCCGCGGCGCGGTGGCCGGGCCGGGCCGCGGTCGCCGCGACGGGGTTCGGCGGGCTCGGGCGCCGACCACAGGTCGTCGTCGCCGGACGCGCCGGCCGTCGGGCCCTCTCCGGAGCGGTCGCTCACGAGCGGGCCCTCGGGTGGTCACCGGCGGGGCGGGCACACGTGCTCACGGGGGTTCCTCCTCGGTGGGGGTGTCGTCCGCCCGCGTTCGATCCAGCCAATCCTGCAGGATCACGGCGGCGGCGACCATGTCGACCACCTTGCGTCGGGCCCGGCCGTCGAGGTCGCCACGCTCGCGGAGGGCCCGATCGGCGATGCGGGTGGTGAGGCGCTCGTCGTGGGCGAGCACCGGGACGCCCACCACGGCGGCCAGCTCGTCGCGCTCGGCGAGCACGGCGGTGGCGGCCGGGCCCACCTCGCCCTGCAGGTCGATCGGCAGGCCGACGAGGACGAGCTCCGCCTCCCACTCCTGGACCAGCTCGGCGATCTCCCGGTGCTGGCGCGGGCGGTCGCGCTGGCGATCGAGCACGACCACCGGGGTGGCC